>JALSSM010000457.1 GCA_026984275.1 Gammaproteobacteria bacterium | reverse complement strand
TGCCTTTCAGGGGCCGGAGGCGCGAGGACTCCTATCTCAGGTTCTCGATCAAGTTGCAGATAAAATTGATGATCTGCAATCATTTCATTCTTTCCAGTGGCATGATCTTTTTATAGCCTGCACCGGTTATACAGGTGAAGATGGCTTCGAAATTATTATACCTTCTGCATCTGTCATTTCCTTTTGGGAACAATTGATCAGGGCTGGTGCAAAACCTGTCGGACTGGGAGCCAGAGATTCATTGCGACTTGAAGCGGGCATGAACCTGTATGGAACAGACATGGATGAAGAAACCACACCATTAGAAACGGGTCTGACATGGACCGTCGCATGGCAACCGGAAGATCGCGAGTTTATTGGTCGTGCGGCTTTGGAAAACCAGAAAAAAACAGGTATAAGCCGAAAACAGGTGGGTTTGCTTCTCGGAGAGAAAGGGATCTTTCGTGCCCATCAACAGATTTTTATTGGTGATCGACAAGTGGGAGAGATCACAAGTGGTGGGTTTTCGCCAACATTGGGAAAATCAATTGCACTGGCCTGCGTCGAGAGTGCCGTTAAAGGCGAAGTGGAAGTCCAGATCAGAAAAAAACGTCTTCCTGCCGTGATCGTACAACCTCCGTTTATCTGACAATAAAAACTGAATTATTCAGGGTGATGAAGTGAGTGACAAACAAAGAATTCCATTAAACGAACTTGAAATGCGTGGCGATTTTATTCGCCGGCATATTGGTCTGGATAAACACCAGTTGCAGGAAATTCTGGAGTTTCTGGAAATGGATTCACTGGAAGACATAATTGAAAGGGTCATACCAGAAAATATCCTGATCAAGGAACCCTTGTCGTTGACGTCAACCATCAGTGAACGTGCAGTCAGGACTTATCTGAGAAAGATCAGAGCCAGAAACAAGGTCTATATTTCGATGATCGGCATGGGTTACAGCGGTACCGTCATGCCGGCGGTGATCAAACGAAATGTGCTCGAAAATCCAGGTTGGTATACAGCTTATACGCCTTATCAGGCCGAGATCAGTCAGGGCAGGCTGGAAGCGTTGCTGAATTTTCAGCAAATGATCATCGATCTGACCGGTATGGAATTGGCCAATGCTTCCATGCTTGATGAGGCCACCGCCGCTGCAGAAGCTATGGCCATGTCCAGACGTTTGTCAAAGAGCAAGTCGAATACCTTTTTTGTTGATCACGATGTCCATCCACAAACCATCGCTGTGATTAAAACTCGTGCAGGCAGTCTGGGTTTTGATCTGGTTATTGGTGATGCATGGACAGAGCTTGATGATCAGGATGTGTTTGGCGTTTTTATTCAATACCCTGGTTCCAGTGGTGAGATCAGAGACATTGAGTCGGTGATCAAACAGACACATGAAAAATCAGCACTGGCCACAGTTGCAACCGACTTGCTTAGCCTGATCATGTTAAAACCGCCGGGCGAAATGGACGCCGATATTGTCGTGGGTAATTCGCAGCGATTTGGTGTTCCACTGGGATATGGTGGTCCACACGCCGCATTTTTTGCGACGCGTGATGCCTATAAACGATCCGTTCCCGGCAGGATCATCGGGGTCTCGGTTGATCAGCATGGCCAGAATGCCTGCCGACTGGCCTTGCAAACCCGTGAACAACACATTCGTCGTGACAAGGCGACCAGTAATATCTGTACCTCACAGGTATTATTGGCGATCCTGGCCAGTTTTTATGCGGTCTATTATGGCCCCAAAGAATTGAAGCTCATCGCCAACCGTGTACATCGGCTGACCCTGATTCTGGCCGAAGGATTAAAACTGCTTGGATTTGAAGTCGTCAATAAAGTCTATTTTGATTCCTTGAAAGTTCATGTTCCCGGCAGGGCGAGGAGAATCGCGGCCCGTGCTCTTGAGTCCAGAATCAATTTGCGGGTGTATGACGCCGACTATCTGGGTATTTCGCTGGATGAAACCATCCGAAGGGTTGAAGTAAGAAAACTTTGGAAGGTCTTTTCCACTCAGACTTTCTCACGGGAAAAACTGTATGTTGGGCCGCTGGACAAGAGGGTTGAAGAATGCATCCCAGACGAATGGTTGCGTACGAGTGACTTCCTGACCCATCCGGTATTCAATCTTTATCACTCCGAGAGCGAAATGATGCGTTATATGCGTGGGCTGGCGCGTAAGGATATTGCACTGGATCGATCCATGATCCCATTAGGCTCGTGTACCATGAAGCTCAATGCCGCGGCTGAAATGCAGGCAATTTCCTATCGGGAATTCAATGCCATGCATCCGTTTGCGCCGCTCGATCAGGCACAGGGTTATATGCAGTTGTTCGATGAGCTGGAAGATATGCTCTGTGACCTGACCGGGTTTGATGCCTTTTCGTTTCAGCCCAATGCCGGTTCACAGGGAGAATATGCCGGTCTGCTGGTGATCCGGAAATATCATGAATCACAGGGGCAGGGACATCGTAATGTCTGTCTGATCCCGGCTTCTGCTCATGGCACCAATCCGGCCAGTGCGACCATGGCTGGCTTGAAAGTTGTTGTCGTGGCCTGTGATGATGCTGGCAATGTGGATGTCGAAGATCTGAAGAGCAAGGCGATCGAGCACTCGGAGAATCTTGCAGCATTGATGATCACCTATCCATCTACGCATGGTGTTTTTGAAGAGGCCTTTATCGATATCTGTCAGATTGTCCATGACCATGGTGGCCAGGTATATCTGGATGGAGCCAATTTTAATGCCCTGGTCGGTATCTGCCGGCCTGCTCAGATCGGTGCTGATGTTGCTCATCTTAACTTGCATAAAACCTTCGCTATTCCTCACGGCGGTGGCGGCCCGGGTGTCGGACCCATCGGCGTTCGTAGTCACCTGGCAGCCTTCTTGCCGGATCATCCTGTCGTCGAAGGTGTGAATCCGGCAGCGGGCAAGGTAGAAACCATCGGTACGATCTCCGCAGCGCCCTGGGGATCAGCCAGCATTCTTCCCATCTCCTGGGCCTATATCGCCATGATGGGTGCTCATGGTTTGCGCCGCGCAACACTGGTGGCGATTCTCAATGCTAATTACATCGCCAAACGACTGGCTCCCCATTATCCAATCCTGTACACCGGAAAAAATGGCATGGTGGCGCATGAGTGTATTATTGATCTCAGACCGATCAAAAAAGCCTGTGGAATTACCGTCGATGATATCGCCAAACGGCTGGTGGATTACGGTTTTCATGCACCAACCATGTCTTTTCCGGTGGCGGACACCATGATGATCGAACCCACCGAAAGTGAAAATAAACGGGAGCTGGATCGTTTCTGTGAAGCCATGATCTCGATCCGAAAAGAAATACAGGAGATTGAGGACGGTCAGGTGGATCGTGAAAATAACCTGCTCACCAATGCGCCACATTCCGATGTACTGCTCAAACAGGAATGGCCGTATCCTTATACAACACGACAATCCTTTTTCCCGTTAATGGAAAAACAGGGAGATAAATACTGGCCGCCAGTGGGTAGAATCGATAACCAGGCTGGTGACAAGCATCTTGTTTGTACCTGTCCGCCGATGAGTGCTTATGAATAAGACTTTTTCCTGCTGATCACTGACCAGGCCTTGTATTCGAATATTAAACAGGATTAAATTCCACGCTTCACACACACTGTTTTGGTTATCAGAGGGGGACGCCATTGAAACCAACAACCAAACCTGAAAATCCCTTGTTTTCATCCGGGCCGTGCCCGAAGCGACCGGGCTGGTCGCTAAATAATTTGCAACATGCCCTGCTGGGTCGTTCGCATCGATCCAGTCCCGGTAAAAAGAAACTGGCCGAAGCGATTGATCGGACTCGTAATCTGTTGCAGCTGCCTGATGATTACCGGGTAGGTATTGTTCCGGCCTCGGACACGGGTGCTATGGAAATTGCCCTGTGGTCATTGCTCGGTCAACGGGGTGTCGATTTGTTGGCCTGGGAGAGTTTTGGATCAGGCTGGATCAACGATGTGGTTAATCAGCTAAAGCTGGATGATGTGAACCACCTCGAAGCAGATTATGGTCAGTTACCTGATCTTAAAAAGGTTAACTTTGAGAATGATGTGGTGTTCGTCTGGAATGGAACCACCTCGGGTGTAAAAGTCCCGAACGGTGACTGGATCAGCACTGCTCGAAAAGGCCTGACCATCTGCGATGCAACCTCTGCCGTCTTTGCCATGCCGTTGCCGTGGGAAAAACTCGATGTGGTGACCTATTCCTGGCAAAAAGTGCTCGGAGGAGAAGCTGCGCATGGTATGTTGATCCTGAGCCCTCGAGCCGTCGCCAGACTGGAATCCTGGAGCCCACCCTGGCCGATGCCGAAGCTGTTTCGTCTGACTAAAGGTGGGAAGTTGAATGAAGGAATATTCAGAGGTGCGACCATCAATACACCTTCCATGCTCTGCGTGGAAGATTATCTTGATGCTCTGAAATGGGCTGAGAGTGCAGGTGGCCTGAACGGATTGATTGAACGATCACAAAAAAATCTTAAGGTGGTTGAAAACTGGGTTGAAGAGACTGAATGGATAGATTTTCTGGCTGAGGAACGGGAGACAAGATCGAATACTTCTGTCTGTCTGAAGATAATCGATCGCTGGTTTACGTCCCAATCTCTTGACCAACAGACAGTAATCATAAAGAAAATGGTCACACTGCTGGAACAGGAGAAGGCCGCTTTTGACATTGAAAGTTATCGTGATGCGCCACCAGGGTTACGGATTTGGTGTGGAGCAACAATTGAGTCCAGCGATCTTGAATATTTGATGCCCTGGCTCGACTGGGTATACCTTCAGGTAAAAGAGGAAAAATAAACCATGAAAGTTTTAGTTGCAGACAAGATCGCGCCCGAAGGTGTTGAATATTTACAACAGCAGGATGATCTGGAAGTCGTTTTTAAAACAGGATTGTCCGAGGATGAGGTTTGTCAGGAAATAGCGGATGCAGAAGGTTTGATCATCCGTAGTGCGGTCAAGGTGACACCAAAAGTTCTTACTGCTGCGCCAAAGTTGAAGGTGATCGGCAGGGCTGGCATTGGAGTCGATAATATTGATGTCGAAGCCTCAACAGAGCAGGGTGTTGTGGTTCTGAATACACCGGATGCGAATGCGACAACCACGGCCGAACTTGCAATTGCCCACCTGTTTTCATTGAGCAGGAATCTGCCAGCCGCAGATCTTTCTGTCCGTTCAGGCAAATGGGAACGATCAGCATTCATGGGGGCTGAAATCACTGGTAAAACGATTGGTATTGTGGGTTACGGCACCATAGGTCGAATCGTCGCGTCACGTTGTCTGGGGTTAAAAATGCGGGTATTGGCATACGATCCGTTTGTGACCAGAGAAGTTTTTGAGGCCGATGGTGTTGAGCCTATGGATCTGGACGAGATGGTTTCTGAAGTTGATTACATCACCTTGCATTGCCCACTGATCGAAAAAACCAGAAACCTGATTAACGCCGATCGGATCGCACGAATGAAACCGGAAGCACGCATTATCAATTGTGCTCGAGGTGGTTTGATCGATGAAGCAGCCTTACTGGAAGCCCTGCAACAGGGTCGATTGGCGGGCGCTGCGCTGGATGTTTATGAACACGAGCCACCAACGGACTCGCCACTGCTCAATCAGGAAAAACTGGTGTTTACACCCCATCTGGGCGCATCGACAGAAGAGGCACAAGTCGCTGTTGGAGTTGAGATCTCAAAACAGGTTACAAGCTATTTGATTGATGGTGAGGCGATCAATGCACTGAATGTACCATTTGTTGCCAGTGAAGAATTGATCAAGGTTAAGCCTTTTCAAAAACTGGCTATGAAATTAGGCCAGCTGATTTCTGTTTTGGCTTCTGATCCGCTGGAACGGTTGGAAGTGAGCTTGAGTGGTAAAGCAGCCGAAGTTGATCCACATCCGGTTGCGGTCGAAGCACTGGTTGGATTGCTTCAGGGGCAGTTATCGCAACCAGTTAACAGCGTGAATGCCTGTCATCTGGCAAAGCGTCAGGGGATTTCACTGGTTGAAACCAGAGATGAATCTGCTCACGACTATGTCTCACTGGTGACCGTTAAGGGATATTACAATGGTCAATCGATCAAAGTTATCGGGACACTTTTAGGTGAGCGACAGCCAAGACTGGTTCAGATCGACGATTACGAGGTCGAAGCAGTACCTGATGGCGTACTGCTGATCACGCGGCATCAGGATAAGCCGGGTGTTGTTGGGGCGCTCGGAGATGTTCTGGGAAAAGCCAAAGTCAATATCTCAAGGATGCATGTGGGGAATTCAACACAGGATAGAACGGCCATTGCCGTGATCGGTGTTTCATCACCACTTTCAGACGACCAGATATCTTTAGTCGAAGAGATCCCGATGATCCAGCGTGTCTGGCAG
>JALSSM010000456.1 GCA_026984275.1 Gammaproteobacteria bacterium | reverse complement strand
CGGTGTTTTCTGAAGACGTTGTCGATGGATTGTCCGGAGGCGATATCAGCGGCGAGTTTGTAGAGGCTGTGTAGTTCACGGTTGAGTGCCCAGTGAATGATGATTGGCTCCAGTCCTTCATTCCGCAGGCCGTCGAGGATTCTGATTGCGCGATCACTATGACCTTCTAAAATCGCATCGACCAGTTTGAAAACGTCGTAACGGCTATTGTCACCTATGGACATGACATCTTCCAGATCGAGTTTAGTCTTTTCGGTGAGTAGCAGCATGATCTCGATTTCCTGACTGGCAGCGAGCATGTTGCCTTCTACATTATCGGCAATATAAGTAGCGGCATCGTTTGTGATCTGGCGACCATGATCTGCGAATCTTCGCACAATCCATTGTGGTAGCGCTTTGGCATCGATGGGCCAGATCTGGATGATCGCGCCGGTGTTGTCTAATGCTTTAAACCATTTTGTTTTCTGGCTTTGGCTTTCTATCTTGGCAGCGGTGATCAATAAGATCGTATCTTGCGGCAGGTTTTCACAATATTGTGTGAGGGCTTTACCACCTTTTGCGCCGGGTTTACAGGTGTTGAGTCGTAGTTCGATCAGGCGTTGTGTGGCGAATAATGAGAGTGTGTCAGCTTCCTGAAACAGCGCGTTCCAGTCAAAGTTTGCGGTGACTTCGATGATGGTGCGCTCGACGTAACCTTGGGCCTTGGCAGCCTTACGAATTGCATCAGTGCCTTCCATCATTTGTAGAGGTTCATCGCCGGTGATCATGTAGATCGGGGCAAGGTTGTCGGATTGCAGGCTGGATGAAAGTTGTTCTGGGCGGATACGCATATTTTATGTTGGCTGCGCTATGCTTTGCGCAATTGACTATTTATTCAAGTGCCTGAAGGCGTAGTAAAATTGAGTTTGCGACGCTACGAATCATATCATCACGAACGAGGATTTCTTCATCAAATTTACCCACCGCGGCATTTGGATCAAAAGTAATATCACGGATCAGTGAGATATCCTGAGGCTCGGCCAGGGATCTTCCATTACTTGTCAGGATTTCCAGCCAGACGTGGTATTCCAGTTCGTATTCTGTGACTTTACCTGTGCCCTCATCGACTGATAATACCCGACGATCATATTGTTCATTACTGAGTTTGACGATGCGATCCGTACCTTCGCTACTAGGATTGATCTGCACATCTCTGATCGTTAGTTGCTCCCTGAGTTCAGGAACAATCAGCTGAACATTCTGAATTTGCAGATACACTTTATTAACGTTGAGCTTTCCGGCCCCTGATCCACGTAGATGGTAACCACAGCCTGCGACTGACAGCATCAGTACCAGCAAGATTATTTTTTGTATGAATTTCATCATGACACCACAATATTGACCAGACGACCGGGAACGACGATACATTTTCGCACGGTATTGCCTTCAGTGAAACGTTGGACATTTTCGTCGGCCAGCGCCTCAGCCTCAATTTCTTCATTTGAGGCATCAGCGGCAACATTGATCGCACTGCGTTTTTTGCCATTAACCTGAACGATCAACTCGATTTCATCTCGAACCAGAGCGCGCTCATCTACCGTTGGCCAGGTCATTTGTTCTGTATTTCCCAGGGCTTTCCAGACGGTTTCTGTAATGTGTGGAACGATGGGTGACAGTATGAGGGTTGCGATCTCTAGCCCTTCCTGTCTCACAGCACGTGCCTGATCAGACTCGTCCAGTTTGGCCAGCGCGTTCATAAGCTCCATGACTTTGGCGATAGCCGTATTAAAGGTATAACGTCGACCGATATCGTCGTTAGCTCTTTGTATGGTTTCGTGTATCAATCTTCGAACGTCTTTCAGATCGCCCGACAGGTTTTCGTGATCAATTGTGGCTGGCTTTGCTTTTTGTGTGTGTGAATAGATCTGTCGCCAATAGCGTTTAAGGAAGCGATGTGCACCTTCAACTCCACTATCCAGCCATTCCAGTGACTGATCCGGTGCTGCGGCGAACATGGAGAACAGGCGCACAGTATCTGCCCCGTACTGATCAAGCAGGATCTGAGGATCGACACCATTATTTTTTGATTTTGACATCTTTTCGATGCCACCAATGTCGACAGGCTGTCCATCTTTTATGGATTTTGCACTGATAATTCGGCCTTTATCATCATGTTCAATTTCTACATCAGCTGGGTTGAACCATTCTTTTTTACCGTTTTCTGCTTCACGATAATAGGTTTCTGCGATCACCATGCCTTGTGTGAGCAACCTTGTGAACGGTTCGTCTGATGAAACCAATCCCAGATCACGCATCAGTTTATGGAAGAAACGTGCATAGAGCAGGTGCAAAACAGCATGCTCAATTCCACCCACGTAGTGATCCACCGGCAACCAGTAATTTGCTCGCTCGTCCAGCATGGCCTGATCGTTGTCAGGACAACAGTAACGCGCGTAATACCAGGAAGATTCGAAAAAGGTATCGAAAGTATCTGTTTCACGTTCGGCCTCACCACCACATTTTGGACATGTGGTTTCGTAGAACTCGGGCATTTTCTTAATCGGTGAGCCAGAACCATCGAATTCGATATCCTCTGGCAGCACAACGGGGAGTTGATCTTCCGGTACAGGTACTGATCCGCAATCATCACAATTGATCACAGGGATTGGACAGCCCCAGTATCGCTGACGGGAAACACCCCAGTCACGTAAGCGATAATTGATGGTTTTACGGCCTCGGCCTTCCTTTTCGAGAAATGCGGCGATGGCGTCGAAGGCTTCTGCCGATGTCAGTCCATCAAACTGGCCTGAATTTTTCAGTAACCCTTTTTCGGTTTGAGCGGCTTCGGAAACGTCACAATCTGATCCATCCGCAGGATAGACTACTGGCTTAATCTCCAGACCATATTTTTTCGCAAATTCCCAGTCACGCTGATCATGTGCCGGAACCGACATGACTGCACCCGTTCCATAGCCCATCAGTACGAAGTTGGCGGCATAGACCGGAACCTTCTCACCTGAAATTGGATGAACAGCATCGATGCCAAGGGCAAAACCTTTTTTCTCCATGGTTTCGATCACGGCTTCAGATGTACCGGCTGTTTTGCATTCAGCAATAAAATCCGCCAGATCTGAATTATTTTCTGCAATCTTCAATGCCAGCGGATGTTCGGCAGCGACAGCTAGATACGTCACCCCCATGATGGTGTCCGGCCGTGTGGTATAAATCCCCAAAACTGTGTCGAGATCAGGCACGGCAAACTCTGCTTCCACACCTTCGGATCGGCCGATCCAGTTGCGTTGCATGATACGAACGGAATCTGGCCAGCCCTCTAACTTGTCGAGATCTTCCAGTAATTGGTCGGCATAATCGGTAATCTTCAGAAACCATTGCGGGATCTCTCGTCTTTCCACCAAGGCCCCCGATCGCCACCCACGACCATCAATGACCTGCTCATTGGCGAGCACTGTCTGATCAATTGGGTCCCAGTTCACCACCGCCGTCTTTTTATAAACCAGTCCTTTTTCCAGCAATTTGGTAAAAAACCATTGTTCCCAGCGATAGTATTGTGGTGTGCAGGTCGCTAACTCGCGATCCCAGTCGTAGGCAAAACCAATGCGTTTGAGTTGATCGCGCATGTGATCGATATTTTCATAAGTCCATCTGGCTGGTGGCACTTTATTGCTGATCGCCGCATTTTCAGCCGGCAGACCAAAAGCATCCCAACCCATGGGTTGTAAAACATTTTTCCCAAGCATGCGTTGATAACGTGCAATCACATCTCCAATGGTGTAGTTACGCACATGCCCCATATGTAATTTACCACTGGGGTAAGGAAACATGGCGAGACAGTAGAATTTTTCACGAGAAGGATCTTCTGTCGCCTTGAAGACTTTATTTTCTTCCCATGTTTGCTGGATGTTTGTTTCGATTGTTGCGGGTGAGTAATTTTCTTCCATTGATACCGATCTATGTGGATTATTAGTTGATCGATACAGTATGTCTATAGAGTGGCTTCTGATCAATACTGGATAACTCACCGCATATATATTATAATTATCTAATATATGCTTATAACAGGATCGAATAATGATTTTCAGACAACTCTTTGAAACGAAAACATCTACCTATACTTATTTGCTCGGTTGTGAACGAACCGGCAAGGCTTTATTAATCGACACGGTTCTCAGTAAGGTTGATCAATACATTGATCTTCTCAATGATCTGGGGTTGGAGCTGGTTTACACCATGGAAACCCATGTCCATGCCGATCACATTACCGGAGCAGGTTTGTTGCGTGAAAAACTGCACAGTAAAAGTATCGTCCATCGTGATGCCGGTGCCATGTGTGCTGATCTACTAGTAACAGATGGAGTTTTGTTGCAGGTTGGTGATATTGAAATTAAGGTTTTGCATACGGCAGGGCACACCAGTGGCTGCCTGAGCTTTTATGTCGGCGATCGTGTCTTTACCGGTGATGCGTTGTTCATCAATGGCTGCGGTCGTACCGATTTTCAGGAAGGGGACGCAGGTACTTTATACGATAATATTCATCAGAAACTCTTTACTTTGCCTGGCGATACGCTGGTCTATCCTGGCCATGATTACAATGGCAATACGGTTTCAACGATCAAACAGGAGGTCGCAAAAAATGCTCGACTGGGTGGTGGCAAAACCCGTGATGAATTCATTGAAATCATGAACAACCTTAATCTGCCTTATCCAAAATTTATCGATGAAGCCCTGCCAGCCAATCAGGAATGTGGGCAGCTGGCCGATGAGCAGGATGAAGTGATCATACAGGGCTGAGGAATGATCATCGCCGCAATTTTTGCCGTTTGCATTGGGCTACTACTTGGCCTGCTGGGTGGTGGTGGTTCAATTCTCACCGTTCCGGTCCTGGTGTATGTACTGGATTTTGATGCCAAAGGTGCGATTGTTACCTCTCTGATCATTGTTGTGATCACCAGTTCGATTGCCATGATTTCTTATGCACGGAAAGGTTGTGTCTGCTGGAAGACCGGGTTTTCGTTTAGTGTCACCGGTGTCATAGGCGCATTTCTTGGAGGCCGAATTTCGGCCTATATCCCAGATGAGATACTGTTGCTACTCTTCACGATTGTGATGCTGATTGCCTCTTTCTACATGTTACGCAGTAAACCTGTCGAGGCCACAAAAATTCCATTACGTGATGGCCTTTGTCCCTCAGAATTACCACTACTGGCGATTTTTTTTGATGGATTCATGGTGGGAGCCATTACCGGACTGGTTGGTGTCGGTGGTGGATTCTTACTGGTTCCGGCATTAAGTTTTCTGGTGGGCTTACCGATCCACGCCGCCATTGGAACGTCTCTGATGATCATTACACTCCAATCTATTGCAGCATTAGCAGGGCATGCTGATCAGATTAACTTTGATCCTCAAATTGTAGCCATGTTCTCTGCACTGGCCGTCACAGGTAGTCTGATCGGTAGTTCCCTGTCACACATGATCAGTGCAAAAAATCTTAAACAGGCTTTCGGCGTTTTTGTTCTGTTGATCGCCTGTTTCATGCTCTATCAGGATCTTGATCAGGAAATGATCGATACAATCCACGAGTTATATCTGGCCCATCAGGAATTTGTGTTAGGCGCCATTACCATGATGATCATCTATATCTTTTATCGACTCCGGGTCTGGATTCATGCAAGATCCGTTTAATGACGGATTATTATATACCCGCTGAAACAACCCGATTTGAACAGGAAATAAAAAAAAGCCGTTTCATTGCTTTTGCTTCATGTGTCAATTCATCTGATGCAGCGCATGCTTTTATCAATCAGATCAGATCACAGTTTCCAGATGCCAGACATGTTTGTTGGGCCTTCGTCGCAGGAGAACCCGGGAATACGAGCCACGTCGGTTTCAGTGATTCGGGCGAGCCTGCTGGTACGGCAGGAATGCCCATGCTGAATGTGCTGCAGCATGGTGAGATCGGTGATATTGTTACCGTTGTTGTCCGTTATTTTGGTGGAATAAAACTGGGAACCGGGGGGCTGGCCAGAGCATACTCCAGTTCTGTTTCTGAGGTTCTGAAACGCACGCCTTTACAGTTAAAAATTGCATTAATTTCTTTATCATTTTCTGCCCCCTTCTTTCTGGAAGATCCGGTTCGACGCTGTTTAATTGCAGCAGGTGTTGAAAATCTAAATGTTCAATATAATGATCAGCTCACTATTGAATGTGATGTGCCAGAGAATAATTTTCCTGATCTGAAAAATACATTAACAAATATAAGTCGTGGAAAGATAAACTTAACATAATGATCAAAAAACTTTTCTTTTTCTTTTTATTTGTCTTGCCGACGTTACTTTCCGCAGCAGAAAAAAAACTCGTCATCGTTGCTTCTTTTCCAGAAGATATGAATACTGTTTTTGAAAAAGGTTTTGAAAAATTCAGACCGGAAGTTGATGTTGAA
>JALSSM010000455.1 GCA_026984275.1 Gammaproteobacteria bacterium | reverse complement strand
CTGACCTGATCCGGGGAAAATAAAAAATTTAATCCCTCTGGCTCCGGTGTACTCGTTTCGATCAGAAAGGAAACCAATATTACCAAGCAGACCACTGAGCAATGCGCGGTGCACAGCACCATAACTGGCAGGCTCGCGATTGATAATAAACCCGAGATCAGCCGCAAGCCCCTTTAATTGTCCATGAATATCCATCCATTCCCGCATGCGCATGAAATTCAGAAAATTTGTTCGACAAAGTTTGCGCATCTTGTTTTGAGATAAATGATGCATTTGTTCATGGTAGAAATCCCACAGATTCAGATACCAGATAAAATCTGAATCCTCATGTGAGAATCTGGCATGGGCTTCTTCGGCCTGTTGCAATTTATCCATCGGTTTATCGCGCACATCCTGCACACTGAGAGCGCTGGCAATGATCAAGATTTCAGTCATACAATTCTGATCGTGTGCAGCCAGGATCATGCGACCGATGCGGGGATCTACTGGGAGTTTTGCGAGTTTCCGGCCAACAGACGTCAGCGTTCTGAAACGATCAACTGCACCCAGTTCTTCCAGTAACTTATAGCCATCATTGATATAACGGCCATCGGGAGGTTCAACAAAGGGAAATTCTTCAATGTTTCCAAACCGTAAGGAAGCCAGTTGCAGAATGACTGAAGCCAGACTGGTACGCCTGATCTCTGGCTCTGTAAATAAGGGTCTGGTATTAAAATCATCTTCAGAATAGAGACGTACACAAATCCCTTCGCTAACACGACCACAGCGTCCTTTTCGCTGATTCGCTGAAGCCTGAGAGATACTTTCAATCGGGAGCCGTTGTACCTTGTTACGAGGACTGTAACGACTGATCCGGGCAAAACCGGGATCGATGACATAGCGTATACCCGGAACGGTTAGCGATGTTTCAGCCACATTCGTCGCCAGAATAATATGTCGCTTCTTATGAGGCTGAAATATTTTGTTTTGTTCTGCTGTCCCCTGTTTTGCGTACAAAGGGATCACTTCCGTATTTTTCAACTGATGTTTGCGCAGAGATTCTGTGGTTTCACGAATATCCCTTTCACCGGAAAGAAAGATCAGAATATCACCCTGATCAATTCTTGAAAGTTCATCCACAGCATCGATAATCCCTTGTTGAAGATCTTTCTCAAGCTCTTCGTTTCCCGGTTCTATCAGGGGACGATAACGAACCTCGACAGGATAGGTTCGACCGGAAACCTCAATAATGGGTGCATCGTTAAAATGCTTTGCGAATCGTTCAGGATCAATCGTCGCTGAGGTAATAATGACTTTCAAATCAGGACGTTTTGGGAGTAAGAGTTTCAGATAACCCAACAGAAAGTCAATATTCAGACTGCGCTCATGGGCTTCGTCGATGATGAGTGTGTCATAGGCATTCAGGAATCGATCACCCTGCGTTTCAGCCAGCAAAATCCCGTCCGTCATCAATTTGATATAGGTTTGTGGCCCCACATGATCCTTAAACCGGATCTTGTAACCCACATGCTGACCCGGCTGACTGTTCAGCTCTTCAGCCACCCGTGCTGCAACCGTTCGAGCGGCTATTCGGCGTGGTTGTGTATGACCGATCATTCCCGTCACACCACGCCCCATATCAAGACAGATCTTGGGTAATTGCGTGGATTTTCCTGATCCGGTTTCACCACAAAGGATCACCACCTGATTTTCAGCAATCGCATTCTTGATCTCGTGACGCTTACTGCTGATCGGTAATGCTTCCGGGAATTCAGGTTTTGGTAGAATGGACTGCCGAATTTCTGCTTTTTCTTTAGAAGCCATAATGGCCTTTTCAAGCTCCCGCAAGTCTTTGGCAATACCTTCTTTGTTCCTCTGTTTTATCAGGTGTTGTAATTTCTGCTGGAATCGATGACGATCCAGTTGCATACAAAAATCCACCCTGCAATAAAGTTTATTCAGATCCATTGAATTAATTTAATATGTCACTCCCAGTAATGGCAAAGCAACGAAATACATCAACAGGGTAATAATAAGAATTCCCAGAATATTCAAAGCCAAACCTGCCTTACACATCTGGGGAATGCTGATCCTTCCAGAGGAAAAAACAATGGCATTCGGTGCTGTTGCGACCGGCATCATGAAGGCACAACTTGCAGCAACCGCTGCTGTTACGATCAAAGCATAGGCATGAATCCCCAGCATGGGGCCTATGGCTGCCAGAATAGGTACCATCGTCGCTGTTGTGGCAATATTGCTGGTCATTTCAGTCATGAAAATAATCAGCGTACAAACCGCAAAGATCATCATGAAAACTGACACGCCCTTGAAATCTGCCACCTGATAGCCGATAAATTCACCGACCCCATTGTGATCGATCGCAGATGCCAGGCTGAGGCCACCACCAAATAACAACAGGATCCCCCAGGGAAGATCCCGGCAACTTTCCCAGTCCATAACAAATCGCCGGTTTTTAATATCCACAGGGAGTATAAATAAGGCCAGGGCAGCGAGCATAGCAACACCTGAATCAGTCAGGCCAGCAAAGGGTTGTAGATCACCCATAGAGATTTTCTGGATCAGAGGCCGTAAGATCCAGGAAACGACTGCCGACAGAAAGACGATCAGTGTTAATTTTTCTCCCTTGTTCATCTCTCCCAGTTTTTTGTATTCTTTATCAGCCAGATCCCCTGCTCCATCGATCCTGAGTCCTCCGAAAGGGTAGATCCAGCGTGTTAATAGCCACCAAGCCAGCGGTAAGAAAATGATCACAACCGGCAACCCCACCCCTAGCCAGCGGACAAAACTGATCTCCTGATCGAAGGTTTCTTTAATATAGGATGCCAATAATAAGTTAGGTGGAGTGCCGATCAGGGTTCCAATTCCACCAATCGATGCACTATAGGCTATTCCCAATAGAAGACAAAGTGCAAAGTTTCTGGCAATCCGATTTTCATTATAATCGTCATCTTTGACGATCAATCCCAGTAAACTCAGGGCTATGGGGGTCATCATGATTGTCGTTGCTGTATTCGAAACCCACATGCTCAGACCCGCTGTTGCGATCATAAAACCACCAACGATGTGCGTTGGATGGGTCCCTACCAGCCTCAATGTCCGTAATGCGATGCGCTTGTGTAGCCCCCAACGCTGCATTGATAATGAGATCATGAAGCCACCCAGGAATAAAAATATAAGATAGTGAGCATAAGGTGCAGCCGCCTGTTTGATGGGTACAGCATTAAAAAGAGGAAACAGGATGACTGGTAATAAGGCCGTAATATAGATTGGAATGGCTTCTGACAACCACCAAATTGCCATCCAGACGGCCACAGCTGCCGTTGCCCGTCCAGCGTGGGAAAAAGGAATGTTGGCTCCTTCTGTATTCTGATATGCTTCTGGTAATGATAAGTAAACAAGCAGCCCAAACATTGGGCCAAGTATTAACCCTGCCCATGGGATAACATTTTTTAACATTCTCACTGACGTTACTCCATACATATCGCTATAATAAACTATTAACTTGATGAATAATCACATCCCGTTATCAAAATCGGTAAACATATTGCATAGTATTCTTACAATATGATTTCCCTGACAGAATAAAACATATGAGTCTGAAGTTTGAAATTTCCGGCGCACAGATTGATGGTGCGCGTGACTACCAGGAAGATTCCTTTCTGATCTCGCATTTACAGGCGGGTAATGAAAATGGTCAGATCTCACTGGTGATTGTGGCTGACGGTATGGGCGGTCATGCGGCCGGAAATGTTGCCAGTAATATGGCTGTTCAATCATTCAACAAGTATGTATCAACACATTATCCGCATGACTCAATTCCGACACTGTTAAAGGGTGCTGTCGATGCGGCAAATAATGCGATTGCGAAAACCATCAAAGAAACATCGGCCCTCAAAGGTATGGGTTGCACTCTGGTAGCGGCACTCTGTATCAACGACAAACTCTATTGGATCAGTGTTGGAGATAGTCATTTATTTCATATCCAGGATAAGGTTCTGACGAAAAGGAATGCTGATCACAGTTATGGTGGTTATCTGGATCGCATGGCAGCTGAGGGCAATGAGGTCAACGAGGAAAATGGTTATTCCCGACACATGTTACTCAGTGCATTAACGGGAGAACCCATCCCGGCCATAGATTGTCCAGAACAACCTGTCACACTTAAAAGCGGTGATCAGCTTTTACTTTGCTCGGATGGTATTGATACACTGGATCATGAAAGTATCCAGATCCATACAAATAAAGAGAATAAGGCTAAGCAGCTTACGGAAGATCTTCTGACAAAGGTTGAGAACGAACAACAGCCAAGACAGGATAATACGACCGTCGTTGCGGTGCGCATTATGTCATCTGACAAAAAAAACACCTCGTCAGAAAATAAAGCTCCTAAAACCGAACTGCCTCCAATCACGACACCAGGGGTAGAAATACCTTCGATAAAACAATCCTATAAACAACAGCCTCGGCCTGCTTCACATGCCATTGAAACGAAATATCGTGGTTCTAGAAAAAAAGCATCCTCATTTTCATGGCTTCTTCCAACCTTCCTGATTGCGGCTGTAACAGCTGGTGGCTGGTGGTATTTGAATCAGAAGCCTGTCAACAGTTCTGAAGATGACATTGTAGAAATTCAACCTGATCCGGATCAAAAATCAATTCCATCTGATCCCAACCTTGTCACTGAACCAGTCGAAAAAGCAATACCAGAAAAGATTACATCCTTTAGAGATAAACTTGCCAAAGGAGGCTATGCACCCGAAATGGTCTGGATCCCATCTGGAAGTTTCCAAATGGGGGGAACGGGTAGCACACCACCAGTCAATGAACGGCCACGACATAAAGTGACATTGCCTGAATTTGCGATCAGTCGCAAAGAAGTGACTCGAGGAGAATTTGCACAATATAGCGGCATCGCTGTTTCTAATACCAACAAAAATCAACCCGTCAGAAACGTATCCTGGAAAGCTGCAAAAAAATATACCCACTGGTTATCAAAACAAACCGGTGCAACTTATCGACTCCCTACTGAAGCAGAATGGGAATATGCAGCCAGAGCAGGAACATCCTCTCCTTATTGGTGGGGTTATAAGATAGGAACTGATAATGCACTGTGCTTTGGTTGTACGACCCCCCTTGAGCCTACAAGACCTAATGATACAGGCTCTTTTAAAGCCAATGCATTCGGCTTGTATGACACGGCTGGAAATGTCGCTGAATGGGTCGAAGATTGTTATCACGGTAATTATGAAGGTGCACCTGATGATGGCAGTGCCTGGAATGAGCCCAGTTGTAAAGAACGTGTCTTACGGGGAGGCTCCTACCTGAATGCAGCTAAATCATTATATGTTTCACGCCGGGATAAGCTTGCCGCCAATAAGTCTGAAAACCATATCGGCTTTAGAGTCGTCAGGGAAAAATAAGCGTAAGCCGATCGTTTCAATCATCGCTATGGCCAAGCGATTTTTCTGGTGCAACCTTATCCCTGATCAATTGCTTAAGTTCTTTCGACTCGGGGAAACGCCCTTCCTCCTCTCTCGAAAACAGAGTTTCACCATTGAGCTTTATCACAAAAACGCCTCCCTTCCCAGGGATCAGTGCCAGCTCACCAATATCTTCACCAAGCGTCATAAGGATTTCCTGCGCCATCCATGTGGCCCTCAGAATAAAACGGCATTGCTGACAATACTCTATTTCCACCCTTGCTTTTGCCATTAGTTTTTTCTCCATAAAGATTTGATCATGATTATAATATGACGATGAACCCTGTCGAACTCAGTCTGTTTTCTTCCCGCATCAATTCTATTTGTGAAGAAATGGGTGCTGTACTAAGACGAACTTCCTTTTCACCGAATATAAAGGATCGCCTGGATTATTCATGTGCCATTTTTGATTCCAGAGGTCAATTATGTGCACAAGCGGCCCATATTCCGGTTCACCTGGGGAGTATGGCCTTTGCCATGCAGGAAATAGTTGGTTCTGTCGAATGGTCGGAAGGAGATATGATTGTCCTGAATGATCCTTTTTCCGGGGGTACTCATTTACCGGATATCACGATGATCGCTCCCTTGTTTCATGAGAAACAACTTTGTGGATTTGTCACCAATCGTGCCCATCATGCTGATATTGGTTGTGAGACACCAGGCTCTATGCCCTTATCAACTTCACTGAATGAAGAGGGAGTGGTCAGCCCTCCTACAAAAATAATGCAACAGGATGTGCTTAATGAACAAACTATGGGATCTCTATTGGGTGAATCCAGAGATTATAATACCGGACGTGGAGATTTCACTGCACAGATAAGTGCAAATTTGTGCGGATTAAGTCGCCTTGGCGATCTGATGAACAAATCAGGAATTCGGCAATGGAATAATGGACTCATTGAGCTTAATCATTATGCTGAAAAATTGGCATTAAGCCGTTTGAAAGACATACCGGATGGAAAATACTGCTTCACGGACTTTATGGATGATGATGGACAAGGGCAA
>JALSSM010000454.1 GCA_026984275.1 Gammaproteobacteria bacterium | reverse complement strand
AGCAACGCCTGTGAATGTCCAGGCCTATGCTTTGACCTGGGTGGCACCTTTCCGTGTTGCTTGTATGTCGATCACAACAGCATTTGCGATGGGCTATGATCCGGCCTTTTGTGCACAAGGTTGTAAGCCTACACGGGAAAATCCGTATTTTAATTCATTGAGCCACCGACCCTGGTCTGATTATGGGATACGGCCGACGATGTCGATCGCAGCAACCTCTTTAAAAAATGGAATCTCATTGATCAGAAAAGGCGTTGAAGCTGACTTTACTTATCCCACGGGGACCGCTTATCTGGTCAGTACCAGCGATAAAAATAGAAATGTGCGATCACTTTTTTATTCTGAATTCGTCAAACGGCTCAGCCCAATTTTTACAGTAAAAGAAATCGAAACCAATTCACTGAAAAATAAAGACGATGTCTTTTACTATATTACCGGCCTGAAGAAAATCAAAAACCTGGAGACATTGACCTTCCTGCCCGGTGCCATCGCTGATCATCTGACATCTGCGGGTGGTATTCTGACGGGTAGCAGTCAGATGAGTGCCTTACGCTGGCTGGAGGCTGGTGCCACAGGCAGTTATGGAGCAGTGGTTGAACCGTGTAATTTTCTTCAGAAGTTCCCTCATCCCATCGTTGTTATGCAGCATTACCTTAACGGTGACACTCTGATCGAAGCTTACTGGAAAAGTGTTGCCTGGCCTGGTCAGGGAATCTTTATTGGTGAGCCGCTGGCAAAACCATTTGCTCTCTTTTAATGGTACGCATTCTGCATGTAATACCGTATTTATTTCGGATACATGTACATGGCTATCAAAACTCAAATCGATCTGCTGAATCAGCGGCGCACTAAAATTATTGCCACACTGGGACCTTCTTCAGATGATGAATATACGATCCGTCATCTCCTGGAAGCAGGTGTTGATGTTATTCGCCTCAACATGTCTCACGGTAGTCATAAAGATCACCAGGCAACCTACAAGCTTGTCCGTGAACTATCAACCGAATTAAATCGTCCCGTTGCCATTTTTGCCGATCTGTGTGGACCAAAAATTCGTACTGGCAAGTTTAAGAATGATCAAATCGAACTGGTTAATGGTGATGAAGTCATTATGACAACCCGTGAGGTGATCGGAAAATCGGGACTTATACCATCACAATACAAGTCGCTGGCCAAAGATGTGATGGTCAATGATCCCATTTTAATGGACGATGGAAAACTGGAACTCCGTGTGGAAGCCGTGGCTGGTGAAGATATTCAATGTCGCGTCATCCAGGGTGGCACCCTTAAGAACCATAAAGGAATCAATCTTCCTGGCGTGAATGTTTCTGCTCCTTCACTGACAGAAAAAGATAAAAAAGATGCACTGTTTGCATTGAAACTTGGGGTTGATTTTCTGGCATTATCTTTTGTACGTCGATCAACGGATATACAGGATCTCCGTCAGCTCATGGAAGATAATCATCTTGATGCTGGCATTATTGCCAAGTTTGAAAAACCTGAAGCACTGGAAAATGCCTCGGCGATCATTAAGTCCGTCAATGCCATTATGGTGGCTCGTGGTGATCTGGGTGTTGAACTCAGCCCCGAAGAAGTTCCGATTGCCCAACGAAAATTAATCACCATGGCGCGCGATCATAACTGCCCGGTTATTGTCGCAACACAAATGCTGGAATCTATGATGGATACAGCACAACCAACCCGTGCCGAAGTCTCGGATATATCACAAGCCGTCATCACAGGCGCCGATGCGGTGATGCTTTCAGGTGAAACCGCTGCCGGGAAACATCCAATCCAGGCAGTCAGAATGATGTCCAGGATTATTCATCAAACTGAGGCTTATATGTGGCAGGAGAACAACTTTTCGGCACTGGAACGTGATCTCACTAACTATGATGAATCACCCTTTGGCCATGCAGTGGCTCATATCGCGGCAGAACTGGCACAACAGATCAACGTCCGGGCCATCTTAACGCTGTCACAAACCGGAATGTCCGCCAGAACCATCAGTTCGGCCAGGCCAGCTGCCCATATGATTGCCATTTCTTCAGATGAACACACTTATCGCCGCATGAACTTGTTATGGGGCACATTACCAATTCTGGCAGATGATGCTGGCAGCAATCACCCAAACCAGCTTGCCCGCAGGATCGCGAAAGAAACGGGCTGCGCAGAAGAAGGAGACTTCATTGTCCTGATCCGTGGCTTTCATGCAGAAAAAGAAATGAATACACCTTCAGTCACTCTCCTGACAGTTTGATTTCTGTATAATGACCCCGTAAATTTAAATTTGAGGGGGAGTTCATCATGATGAGAATAGCTTTATTCCTGGGCACGAACCTGGCGATTATGCTGGTTCTTTCAATGGTGATGCGAATCCTGGGTATCGACAGGATGATGGCCGGCAGTGGCATTCCTTACCAGGGCTTGCTGATTATGTCTGTTGTGATCGGGATGGTCGGTTCATTCATTTCGCTGGCCATGTCTAAATCAATGGCAAAACGATCCGTTGGTGCTCAAGTGATTGAGCAACCCGCGAATGAAACTGAGCGGTGGCTGGTTTCAACCGTCGAAAGACAGGCGCGTGATGCCGGTATCGGAATGCCTGAAGTCGCTATTTTTAACTCCCCCACACCCAATGCCTTTGCCACGGGAATGAACAAAAATGATGCGCTGGTTGCTGTCAGCACAGGTCTGTTAGAAGGTATGACCCGTGATGAGGCTGAAGCCGTCATGGGACATGAAATTTCCCATGTAGCTAATGGCGATATGGTCACCATGGCCTTAATCCAGGGAGTAGTAAATACCTTTGTGATCTTCCTCTCCAGAGTAGCCGGCTATGTGGTCGATGGCATGCTGTCAAGAGGAGAACAACGACATGGCCCGGGAATAGGTTATTATCTTTCCAGTATTGTCTTTGAGATCATTTTTGGTTTCCTCGCCACCATGATCACGATGTGGTTTAGCCGACAACGTGAATTCCGGGCAGATAAAGGTGGAGCGGATCTCGCGGGACGACAAAAGATGATCGCTGCCTTGCAAAGGCTGCAATCGTTACAAAATCCTCAACCACTGCCAGAGCAGCTGACAGCATTTGGTTTCATTGGTGGCAAATTCGGTAAACTATTCACAAGCCACCCACCACTTGAAGTACGGATTGCCGCATTACAATCGCAAAACCTGTGAATTAAGGTCGGTTAGTGGCTCAATATTTCTCTTCCGGCTTTTGACCTGTAGGCCAACTCAGGGCAGAATGGCCGCTTTTCGTACACAGCACTACAGGAAGCATTTTTCATGTCGCAAAACTCGGTAAAAAAAGTCGTTCTCGCCTACTCTGGTGGCCTTGATACCTCGGTCATCCTTAAATGGCTGGAAGATGAATATCAATGTGAAGTCGTCACTTTTACAGCTGATCTCGGTCAGGGTGAAGAAGTTGAACCTGCTCGGGAAAAGGCAAAACAAATGGGAATTAAGGAGATCTATATTGACGATCTCAAAGAAGAATTCGTTCGAGATTTTGTATTCCCCATGTTCCGTGCGAATACCATTTATGAAGGTGAATACCTGCTCGGCACTTCCATCGCACGACCACTGATCTCAAAACGGCTCATCGAGATCGCCAGGGAAACCGGTGCAGATGCCATCTCTCATGGTGCAACGGGAAAAGGTAATGATCAGGTGCGCTTTGAACTTGGTGCTTATGCCCTGAACCCTGAGATCAAAATTATCGCCCCGTGGCGAGAATGGGATCTGTTATCCCGTGAAAAGCTGATGGCTTATGCGGAACAACACGGCATACCTGTCGAAATGAAACAGGGTAAAAAATCACCCTACTCTATGGATGCAAACCTGCTCCATATCTCCTATGAAGGTGGCATTCTGGAAGATCCCTGGAACGAACCTGAAGAGTCCATGTGGCGCTGGTCGGTCTCACCAGAAAATGCTCCTGACAAAGCCCAATATATAGAGCTAAGCTATGAAAAAGGTGACATCACGGCCATTAATGGCAAAGCAATGACACCGGCCACTATTCTTGCCGAATTGAACCGTATTGGTGGTGAACACGGTATTGGACGCCTTGATATTGTCGAAAACCGTTATGTCGGCATGAAATCTCGCGGCTGCTACGAAACACCGGGCGGAACGATCATGCTGAAAGCACATCGTGCGATCGAATCCATTACCCTTGATCGCGAGGTTGCGCATCTGAAAGATGATCTGATGCCACGTTACGCAACACTGATCTACAATGGTTACTGGTGGAGTCCGGAAAGGGAAATGATGCAGCAAATGATCGATGCTTCTCAGACAGTTGTAAATGGTGTTGTACGTCTTAAACTTTACAAGGGTAATGTTGAAGTGGTTGGTCGAAAATCGAATGACAGCCTGTTTGACGAAAGTATTGCTACTTTTGAAGATGATGCTGGTGCCTATGATCAAAAAGATGCAGAAGGTTATATTAAACTGAATGCTTTGCGCTTACGGATCGCTGGTAAAAAAGGCAGATAATTCTCGTTCAGGAACCTCTGATTAAGTCTGAATGAGATTTGTGGAATGGAAAAATTTACCAGATTGAGGCACGAATTGCAGTTAATAGTCGTTCTATTGGCAAAATTCGTAACGAAAAGATGGTGAATTTTAACTTTCACAAAAACATTCATGACTTAATCAGAAGTTCCTTTATATTTATTTCAGCTAAACAGGATTATGATATTCGTACTCTGCATATTTGACTATGATTCATAAGAAATGAACGAAAAAACAGAAAACGGAACCGTACGTGAAATAGATGGTAAACCCCGCATCTATTACGATGGCTATTGGGTTCGCTATTACGTCGTTCCTGAAGACTCATTGGCCACCAAACACCTTCTGATCAAAGCCTTAACTCGCCGCGCCTTCCATCTGACTGAAAAAGGTATCAACACACCCGGTGTAAAACTCGAAGAGGCTCGGCGGGCATATGAAGAAGAAACTGACCCGGACAGGAAACGGATCAATGGTGCCATGTTGGCGGGTGCATTATTTAACCGTGCCAGTGATATTTTTACTGTGAGTGTCGAGCTGGCAGAAAAAGGCATTGAAATTGGTTCGGATAATACGCTTCGAAAACTGTCTGCTGAATATTTCACTGAAGCGCTGGCGTTTGGAAAATACGTGAAACACTATAGTGGCGCTGAGGGTCTCGATGAGATCTGGGGAGAACCTCTGAAGGCCTTTACACAACCCGTCACTGAGT
>JALSSM010000453.1 GCA_026984275.1 Gammaproteobacteria bacterium | reverse complement strand
AGGAAGATGAGTTTAGTGGCGGTTTTTCCATGATTGCTGATCAGATAGCCGATATTGAAAAATCAAGGACAAATCATGCCAAACAGCTCGTGATCAGGATTGATCACGATAAGATGAAAAACGGCCGATTGAATGGATTCATACCTGAGCTTCAGGAAATTCTTTCACCCTATAAACAGGGCGCTTGCAGGATTATGCTGGATTACCATCATGGCACAGCCCGTGCGCGACTGTGTCTTGGTAAGGAATGGCGTGTTCAACTTCCTGATCGTCTTCTGGATCAACTCATAGAAAAACTTGGTGAAAACCATGTTCGTATCGAATACTGATAAAACTCCGATCAGTCAGCGTTTTCCTGATATTACCGGGAATTGATCAGAGATTCTCCAACCACTATGATAGAATTCAACAATTATAAAAATCTGAATAAGGTACGAAAAACAGTATGTCCCTGAATTTTCTTGATTTTGAAAAACCGATTGCAGATCTGGAGGCCAAGATTGAGGAACTTCGCTTCCTTGGCGATGACTCTGAAATTGATATTAATGAAGAGATTAACCGGCTCAAAGTCCATTCAAAAGAACTGACAGAATCAATTTTTTCCGATTTGACGCCGGTACAGATCTCAAAACTGGCGCGTCATCCCAAGCGGCCCTACACGCTGGATTATATAGAACATATTTTTACTGATTTCGAAGAGCTGCATGGCGATCGTCAATTTGCAGATGATGCTGCACTGGTTTGTGGTCTGGCCAGACTCGATGGCCAGGCCGTTGCCATTATTGGCCATCAGAAAGGTCGGAACACCAAAGAAAATATTCATCGTAATTTTGGAATGCCTCGTCCTGAAGGTTATCGAAAAGCCTTACGGATTATGAAATTGGCTGCGAAATTTAAAATTCCCCTGTTAACGTTTATTGATACGCCGGGTGCCTATCCAGGTATTGGGGCAGAAGAACGGGGACAGAGTGAAGCCATCGCCCGAAATCTGTTTGTCATGTCACGACTAGGAACACCCATCATTTCGACAATTATCGGTGAGGGCGGATCAGGCGGCGCATTGGCCATTGGTGTGCCGGATAAATCACTCATGCTGGAATACAGCACCTACTCGGTGATCTCACCAGAAGGTTGTGCCAGTATTCTCTGGAAAAGTGCAGATAAGGCCGACAGAGCCGCAGAAGCGATGGGCATTACCTCCAGTCGATTGTATGAACTGGGGCTGGTTGATGAAATTGTGAAAGAGCCTCTGGGTGGGGCGCATAGAGATTACGCGGCGATGGCTGATAATTTGAAACAAAGTATCCTGGCTTCGTTGTCGGAACTCACTACGATCAATGAAGACGAATTGATTGCGGCACGCTATCAGAAAATCATCGGGGCCGGACAATTCATTACGAACTGATCCGTGCGAATGGTCTTTTCACCGGAGTATCTACGTCAGCAATTAGACTTACTACCAGAAGCCAAACGATATCTCGTTGGCTACAGTGGGGGGCTGGATTCTCATGTCCTTCTTACCGCATTATCTCAACTTGATCTTGAAACGCCTGTTATTGCGGTTCATGTTGATCATTCAATTGATGCGTCTTCTGATCAATGGCAACAACATTGTGCGCTGATAGCCAGTGATCTGAAAATAGATTTTCAATCCCGGAAAGTCAATGCAAATCCACCAACGGGTGAAAGCCCTGAAGCGTGGGCGCGAGAAAAACGTTATGAAGTATTTTCAGCCCTGATGGAAGAGGGAGATATTCTTCTTCTGGCTCATCATCAGGATGATCAGATTGAAACTTTTTTCCTGCAATTGTTACGTGGTTCAGGCCCCCATGGTCTGTCAGCGATGCCTCGGGTGACGGATTTTAATGGTGGCTGGATTGCGCGACCTTGTCTCGATGTTAAACGCAAGGATCTTGAACGCTATGCACAAGAACAGAAGCTTGAATGGATCGAAGATCCCAGTAATCAGGATATTGACTACGACAGAAATTATCTAAGACATGAGATCATCCCTTTGATCAGGGAACGCTGGCCAGGCTATGCGGGCAATTTAAGCCGGTCTATTTCACTCCAGTCCGATGCCTGTTCGATTTTAGATGACACAGCGGAGCATGATCTGCAGTTGACCCAAATCGAAAATTCTTCATATTTATCAGTACAAAAACTGCTTGAATTAAATGATGTAAGGATCAGAAACCTCTTACGATACTGGATAAAAGTATCGGGCTTCCCACTACCGTCATCCCGGAAGCTCAGACAGATGATTGATACGGTATTGGTGGCTGCCGACGATCGTACTCCTTGTGTTGAATGGTCTGGTGTTGAGGTTCGACGTTACCGAGATCAATTGATGATCATGATATCGACCTCCCAACATGATCCCTTGTCATCCTATACATGGGATCTTAAACAGGCTTTGGAATTACCCACAGGCGTCCTGACAGCGAAAAAAACAACAGGACAGGGTTTGAAACTGGCATCAGAGGTTGTAGCGATCAGATTCAGGCAGGGAGGGGAAGAATTTAAACCTGCTGGACAGCAGCACACTAAAACGTTAAAAAAGTACCTTCAGGAACAGGCCGTTCCACCCTGGTTACGCAACCAGATCCCGTTAATCTATTGTGATGATCAGCTTGTTGCTGTCTCTGATCTCTGCTTCGTGGATCAGTTTGTCGCTGGTGAAAATGAAGAGGGATGGAGTATTCATTTTGAAATAAGTGAGCGTGTTTAACTTTCACCAATTTCCATCACAAATTTCAGACGGAGATCACCAATATCGACTTTGTCGCCATCTTTTATCAGTCCGGTAGAAACCTTGGTATTATTGACATAGACACCATTCAATGAGTCCAGATCAATCACCGTAAAACTACCATCGCGATTTTGTTTGAATTCACAATGTTTTCTTGAAACAGACGAGTGTTCAAGGAAAAGGTTGTTTTCTCTGGTACGTCCAACTTTCCAGGGTGAATGTTCTATGGCATAGATGAGTGACTCATCTGTGAGAGAAACGAGATAGGCAAGAGGTTTGCCATCATCATCTTCCTGATTTGTGGTTTTCACCTGTTTTTTGTTGCTTGACAGAAAATAAGCGGCCAAACCAAGTAATAGCAAACCTGCTGGAATGACAGGCCAGTAATCCAGCAGCGAAGAAGAGGATGCTGCCGTTTCCCTGTCTTGATCAGAAATAACTTTTGAATTCGCACTCTCGGCAACTACTACATTTTTGGGGGAATGTTCTTTTGCATCTTTATTCTCAGATCCCGGGCTATCTATCACTGCAGAGCCTTTATCTTTAAGTTGTGCTGATGTTGAATCGTTGGAAGCAGAAAGTTCAAGTGGTAGTTTAACAGTGATCCGTTTGCTATTTGTTTCGAATATTAACCTGGCCACTTGCAAACCACGAAAATCACCTGAAAGTACCGGTGTCAAATCGATACTCAAGATGCCACCATTATCAATCGCAGCATAGGGATCAGACATCAATGATTCAGGTAACTCAAAGTCATTTTCTGATGCTTTGATGAAAGCACCACCGGATTCTTTTGATAGACGGCGCAGGGTCTGAGTGGTATCAACAGGTGTGCTGGCAACAGGATAAGCGATCGATATGATTTTTATATCGGCCGCTTTTGCTGCTTTGATGACATCACTGTGATAGATGGCCTGATCATCCGATTTTCCACTTGAAAAGACATAGAGTGCCTTTCTGTCAGCCAGGCTTGTTTTTAAAAGTTCTAATGAATCAAGAATATTTCGGTAAAGCTCTGTTGGTTGTTCTGTTTCAATAATATTATCCACAACCTGAATAATTTCTTCAGGATCACCACCCACAGGTTCTAATACTTTCAAACTGGCATCAAAAGTGGCCAGACCAATCTGTTGATAGGAGAGTGCCTGCTGTGCGAGTGCAATGATCTGACTATGGATCTGTTGAAATTGCTCCGGTTTTTCAGATTTACTCGTATCGACAAGAAAAAGAATACTGGTTGTACTATCTTCAAAAGGGTAGGTTCTGATGTCCTGGATGGGTAATTCTGTGGTATCCAGTGTTGCTGAAATTCTTTTTGTTATTTCTGGTTCGATAAAACGATAAGCACATTGAATGGCCTTGTTATTTTCTGTCTGGTCGCATGAGAATTCTATATCAGAGGTCAAAACCCGAGCATGTTCAGCCCGGCCATTTTGCAGAGGCAGGAAAATAGCTATCAGGACTAAAAGCAGTTTTGCTATCTGTTTATTAATAATCAGATTCAATCTCATTTTTCATGTGCATATTGTTCTGGCTGAAGGCATTTTGCACGATAGTGAATGACTATGAAAGTCCTGCTATGTAAACATGATGAGAATTGTCGGGGTTTCTGACAGAAATTGACTAAACTGACACAAGTGTATACAGAATCAATGCGTTAATGGCATTTTCTCTCGTTTAATCACACTATTTTTCAGGGAATAATGGATCTGGCATATCGAAGAATTCGATATTGATACTGGCCTGACCTCCCTGTGTATTATCTTTCACTTCTGCGACCGGGTTATCACTCTCTGTAATCTCACCAAGTTGTGGAAGCTTCTTATTCAATTTCGTCTTCGCTTCGACAACTTTTTTATGCAGGGTGTTATTGAAAGGTAGTTGATAGGCGCGGGGAACTTTTGAATTCTTTCCGGACGTCATATCTGTGACCCATAAATAGATGGCACCGTCGGTTCCTGCAATCTTATCGGGTTCTTGTACATGGGCAGCTATCAGGCGGAACCTTTCCGGAATATTGTTATCTTTGGTTGGCCAGCCTAAAAGTGGAGGAAAAGAGAAATAGCTGACCAGATAAAAGAGTGAGACCAATATGATGGCTCCCGCTTTCACTGGCCAAGACCAGCTGGAATAGAGGTTGAGGCTGAGCAACAACATGGCCAGTAATACAAAAGCAATGAGAAGTCCGGCGATACTTAGAGTTATCATTATTCAGGTTCCTTAACTGTTTATCACTAATTGTTTATATAGATGATTAATATCTGAAATCTTCCCATCTGAATTGATCTCAAAGCGGACAGCCGTTTTTTCGTCGCCCGGCTTCTCCAGTATATGGGTTCCATAATAAATTATTTCCAATGCTGGATTAACCTTTGCGAGTTTTACTTTCACTTCAACAGGGTTATTAGTTTCCGATGCATAATACTGGAGGTTAACCACATATTCCCCTGGGACAACGCCACGGACAGTGACAACTTCCTGATTCAGAGGGTTTTGAATTTTCTCACCATTGATTGTAATTGTATCATTCTTCATACCGCGGTCATCGCGATCCAGATGGATGAGTCCGGCTTGTGGGTTTCGAAACCAGATCAGATTACCTTTAGGATCTTCCACCCAGGTATCAACATCATCAGGAAGATTATCCGGCCATGTGACGGTAATAATGTATTCTGCTTTTGGATCGATAATACCCTTTTTTGCCACCGGGTTCATAAACATGATCGCAACGATAAACAGAAAAGTAAATCCCAGCAGCGCATTGAATAACAGATCAGTAAAAGGATCGGAAGCGTAACGCTGTTTGGCTTTTTGACTCCAGGAAAGCGCCATGATTATGCCTGGTTGGATACAACATTGGGCAGAATATCTACTTCTGCGGTATGTACTGCCTTATGCATCAAATCATCAGCACCACGATCCAGAAGTTGGTACTGAAGGGCAAGTAATAAACTACCAATTAATCCTGCCAGAGTTGTATAAAGTGCTGTTCCCATGCCAGAACTCATTTGTTGCATCACTTTTTGCATCGCATTGAGATCGAGATTAGAAGAATCGGCGACTGACCCAAGCATAAAAATAAAACCAACAATAGTTCCCAACAAACCAAGTTTGATCATGGCATCAACAAAAAACCAGCCATAGTCATGACTGGATTTAAGTTTGTCAGAATAGATGTCTGCCAGCGCTGAGGATCTGTTTTCATCCCGATTTTCATCTGAAGCCGTACTGGCTTTGACAGTATCAACCAGAAAATCCGTCATGATACTGGAAGGAATCGAAGTCTGGGTACCGATCCTGAGTCTTGAATCGTCCAGATAGACAGGACTCTTTTTATAACGCTGAATCAGGAGAGCGGCACGATCAGCCAGCACTAATTGTTTTGAAATCTGCCAGGAACGGATTGCACAATGTAGTGTTCCAAGTGCATAGATCAGGCAAATTGCAATGGAAATTTTACTTTTATCACTGCTGAATAATGCGTGAAAAAGACCCTGATCCCAGACAATAATGATGCAGGAGACAATAACACCTGTGAGGATTAACCAGCTAAGGAAAAGATGATGATCGGTTTTTTTCATAATTATTCTTTATTTTGATCAACAGAGAGAGAAGAGTATACATCCCGATTTTCCTGCTGCCTACAGGAATTATTCTGGTAATGGAACTGCGTTTTCTTCCAGCACATAATCAACAATTTCACGCAGTGTGATGTTCATCTTTCTGGCAAATTCGTTGACCCGAGGGTCTTTGTGATCCGTGGGTAAGAGA
>JALSSM010000452.1 GCA_026984275.1 Gammaproteobacteria bacterium | reverse complement strand
CGCAAACAACTTCCATTCCCTGACCACCCAAATCTTTAAAACGGGCGAGTAACCGCCGCATCCATGATGCTGTTAGTTTATAGCGTAATGGATGTGCAAGAACAGCAACTCCACCGGCTTGATTGATAGTGGTCAGAACTGTCTCCATAGATGGCCATTCTGTAGAAACATACGCCTTTTTTTTATGGCCAAGATAACGTTTAAAGGCATCCTGATTATCTTTTGCATGGCCTTGTTCTACAAGATATTGTGCAAAATGTGGCCGTGTTATCAGTCCGTTATCAGAAAACTTTTTTGCACCATCCAGAGTACCCAGTATTCCTGCCCCTTCAAGTTTTTTTGCAATTCTTTCAGCACGATTCAAACGTTGCTGTTTTAGTTCCAGTAAAGAAGTTTTCAATACAGAGTTTTCGAGATCAATATTAAGACCGATGATATGCACAACTTTTTTATTCCAGCTGGCCGTCATTTCAATTCCACTGATCAGGATGATGTCTTTCTTGTTAGCTGCAATTTTTGCTTCTGCCTGCCCTTCGATCGTATCGTGATCAGTGAGCGCCATCACCTGAACATTGTTTTCATGACAGAGGTTGACCAGTTCTGTTGGCGATAAAACACCATCTGATGCTGTGGAGTGCATGTGAAGATCAATAGTTAATGTGTTATCAGGCATTATTGGTTTTCTCTGAAAGAATCTCCAGTTCTTCGTTTAGTTCCAGCCATAAGTTTTCTTTTTCTTCCAGCATTTGATCGATTTGACCTTGCTCGATCAGGAGTTTATTCAACTGTTGCTTGTTGGTGTCATTGTATAGTTCAGAATTGGAAAGTGCATTGTGGTTCTGATCTTTTTGAGTCTGTAGTTGTTCAATCTCACTTTCGATTTTTTTGACTTTATTTTTGAGTGGTTTTAAAAGTTTCCGTTGTTCAGCCTCATTGCGGCGTTGGTCTTTCTTATTGTTTTGTTTAGCAAGCTTTTCATCGTTATTATCACCCTTAAGGATAGATTTGTAATTATCCAGATCACCATCAAACTCATTTATTTTGCCTGTGTTGATCAATAATAATCGATCAGTGGCTGTTCGAAGCAAATGCCGATCATGTGAAATGATCACCATTGCACCTTCATAATCCTGCAAGGCCATGATCAAGGCATGACGCATTTCAATATCAAGGTGGTTGGTCGGTTCATCGAGTAATAACAGGGAAGGTCGCTGGTAGACGATCAGTGCAAGTACCAGGCGGGCTTTTTCACCACCGGAAAGTGGACCCACGGGTTCCAGAGCAGAATCCCCCTGAAAGCCAAAATGGCCTAAATGCATGCGCAGATCTTTTTCAGTTGCATATTTATCCAGTCGTTGCAGATGTAAGAGAGGTGAGTCAGTTTCCTGTAACTGTTCAAGCTGGTGTTGGGCAAAATAGCCGAGCCTTAAATCTTTGGCTTCAGTCCGCTGCCCATGTTTGTTATCGAGTTCACCAGCCAGTAGTTTTATGAGTGTTGATTTTCCTGCCCCATTGGGGCCAAGCAGTCCAATTCGATCACCGGGTCTTAATGTTAAATTTATATCAGAAATAATGATCTTGTCAGCATAGCCAACGCTGGCGTTTTCCAGCTTTAATAAATTATCCGGTAGTTTTTCTGGTGCTCTGAAAGTGAAATGAAATTGTGAATCAACATGAGCAGGCGCGATCTGTGACATTCGTTCTAATGCCTTGATCCGGCTTTGTGCCTGCTTTGCTTTGGTTGCCTTGGCACGAAAACGATCAACAAAACTCTGAATATGTGCGATCTCTTTTTGTTGACGTTGGAAAGCAATCGATTGTTGTGCCAGTTGTTCAGCACGTGTTTTTTCGAAACTCGAATAATTTCCGCTATAGAGTTTGATATGTTGTTGTTCGATATGAGCGATATGATCAGTAATACGATCCAGAAAATCACGATCATGCGAGATCAATAAAAGTGTGCCGGGATAACTTTGTAGCCAGTCTTCGAGCCAGAATACCGCATCCAGATCGAGGTGATTCGTGGGTTCGTCGAGTAAGAGTAAATCCGATCGGCACATCAACGCCTGTGCCAGGTTAAGCCGCATGCGCCAGCCACCGGAAAAGGCTTCAACTGGAAGTTCATGTTGCGCAGTAGAAAAACCTAAACCGTGTAGCAGACGTGCTGCACGACTACGGGCAGTGTATCCATCAATGGTTGAAAAATGATCATGCAGCTCTGCAAGACGAGCCCCATCATCCTGTTCTTCTGCCTTGTGTAAATCACGTTCAACCTGGCGTAATTCTCTATCACCATCCAGAGTATATTCAATCGCAGATGTTTTAAGTGTGGGCGTTTCCTGTGCAACATGGGCAATAACCCATTGTGAGGGGCGACTGAAATCGCCCTTGTCACAGTGCAAGTCATTGAGTATCAGACTGAACAGACTGGATTTACCGGTGCCGTTGGCTCCCGTGATCCCCGTTTTCCAACCGGGATGAATCATCATATTTACATCATCGAACAGGACGCGTTTTCCACGACGAAGAGTCAGGTTTGAAAAATTCAGCATAGATCAGGAAATGGCCGATAAAAGCTGGATAGTATAGCCGTTTCAGGATGACTATTCCTGATCAATGATTGATCGTGGGAAACAAATAATCAGGCTATTGTTTCTTCAATCTGAGATTCATTTTCATGAACGAGATATTTCACCATTTCTTCTGCAGGCACAGGAGGGCTGAAAAAGTATCCCTGATATAGATCACATCCCTGACGTTGCAGGAATTCAAGTTGTTCTTTATTTTCTACACCCTCTGCAATCACTCCAAGTTTGAGACTGTGTGCCATGGCAATGATCGTACTGGTTATTGCCTCATCATCTGAATCCTGACCAATGTCCATTACGAAAGATCGATCTACTTTCAAATAGTCCAGAGGAAAGCGTTTTAGATAACTTAAAGATGAATAGCCTGTTCCAAAATCATCAATAGAGATTTTGATCCCCATTTTACGAAATTCATTCAGATGACTAACGATCTCGTCTGTATTGTTCATCAACGTACCTTCCGTCAATTCAAGCTCGAGATATTCCGGGGCTAAACCAGACAATTTAAGCGTTGACCGGACCTTTTCCAGAAAATCAAATTGGCGGAATTGAACACCGCTGATGTTAACTGCAACAGAAACTGGATTAAACCCTGCCTCCTGCCAGGCTTTATTCTGACGGCAAGCCGCTTCAATCACCCAATCACTGATTGGAACTATCAGACCACATTCTTCAGATAAAGGAATAAAATCGACAGGTGAGACGGAACCCAATACAGGATTGACCCAACGTAACAATGCTTCCATTCCAAGAACTTCACCACTAATAATATTAAGTTTTGGTTGGTAATAAAGTTTTAATTCATTATTTTCAATGGCCTTTCTGAGCCGCGATTCCATATCAAGCCGACCAGATGATTTTGTATCCATGGACGCCTTATAAAATCGGTAAGTATTTTTCCCAGCCATTTTTGCATGGTACATGGCATGATCAGCATTCTTCTGAAGATCATCGCTATTATTTATCGTGTCAGAAGACAAACAAATACCAATACTTGCAGTCACATAAAGTTCGTAATTTTTATCTTCATCATTGACCTTGAAAGGCTCAGCAAATGATTCACAAATACGTTGTGCTACCGACTCAACATCGTTATTACTCCTGACCCCTGTAAGCAGAACTGTGAACTCATCGCCACCTAACCGGGCCACAGTAGTGTCTATAGTTCTTGTAACATCAGCAGCAATACTTCTGGAAACGAGATCACTTTTCCGAACTGTATTAACAAGCAAGTTCGAGATTTCTTTTAATAACATATCACCAATGTGATGTCCAAGAGAGTCGTTTATTCTCTTAAACCCATCAATATCAATATAGAGAACGGCAATATTAAAATCGTTGCATTGCGAAATATTCAATGCAAGTTTTAGTTGGTCATTGAATGATTTTCTATTACAAAGTCCTGTCAGGCTATCATGATTAGCCTGGTGCTTAATCATCATTTCTGACTTTCTTCTTTCAGTAACATCCTGGACAACACCATGAACTGTGACAGGTATTCCATCAGAAGAATATGATGCCTCTCCTTCTTGATGAATTATCCTTTTAGCTCCGTTCGGATGTATAATTTCATGATCGAATGAGAATGAAGTCTTCGTTTTCAGGGCATGCATAATATTTTTATGAACATGCCTGCGATTGGTGGCATCAGAGATTCTCAGAAAAGATTTGAGCTCAAGTTTGACCGATCCAGGTGTCCAGCCAAAGATGCTGTAGAGATGTTCTGACAAATGTAATTCTTTAGAATCAAAACTCCAATCCCAGTGGCCAATGTTGCCAAGTTGCTGTGCATTATTAAGACGTTGTTGGCTGATCTCAAGTTGTTTAACTGTTTCAGAAGCTCTGAGAATAAATTTAAGCCTTTGTAACAGAACAGACCAGTTAATTGGTTTAGCTTCAAAATCGGCAGCGCCAGAAGCATAACATTGATCAATACTTTTCTGATCCTTATTCGTTGTTACCATGATAACAGGGACAGAACTATTAACTGGATCAGCTTTCATGATCTTGCAGGCTTCATAGCCATCTATGACAGGTATTTCTACATTCATAAGGATGATATCAGGGCAGTGATGAGTAAACTGTAAAATAGCCTCCTGACCGTTTTTTGCTTCAGTTACATAATAGTTATTTTTTTCAAGGAAATTTCGGGAGGATTCTCTGCTCGAATTAATATGATCAACTAACAACACATGAAATTGTCGTACTTCATTTATATTCTGATCAGGTGAATCAATAAGCTTTTCAGATGATATATCCATGATGTTAGTATTTTATTAGTCTCAACCTTTTCTTATAACAAGGATCAATTTCCAGAATAGTTGTATGAACACGATCAAACTGATGCCATTTACTATCACATTTCGTTTCATAGAAGTAATCAGTTAAATTCTTTGTACAAAAGAATGCGTAGTATTAATTAACATGCATTAAAATGGATAGAACCTTCTTTACCTTCTCTCTCCAACCATGACCAGTACTACCCATTTCTAAGAATCATAAATGATAAAAAACTTTTTAAATGGGCTGAAATCAAATCGATATCGTTTAGTTATTGGTTATATCGGTAAAAACAATGATTTCTTTAAGGGGTTCTGAATAATTCATCCCTGAATTGTTAGCCTCGTCCTGAGGTTAACCCTTACAGGGCTATCGCTAAAGATTGCTCCAGGCAATCTTTTCTCAGAGCACGATAGTATCGCCTGGAGCGATACTGAACGCTTGTAGTGGTCTAATAGCACCGGACACATTAATAAGAGATAATAATTATCAACGATTAAGGTGTCATAATGAGTCAGAAACGAACATACAAACAATATTCTAAAGAATTCAAAGAGGAAGCGGTAGCCCTTGTGCGAGAGCAAGGTTATAGCGTCCCGGAAGCCTCGAGATCACTGGGAGTAGCCAGCAATATACTGTATCGCTGGAAAGATAAAGTTGAAGCCCAGCTTGAAGGAAAAGTTTTGTCAGAGGATGAGCGGCATGAGTTAAAGCAACTGCGCAAAGAAGTGAAGACTTTACGCATGGAGAAAGAGATTTTAAAAAAGGCGAGTGCCTTCTTCGCGAAAGAAATGAAGTAAAGTTTGACTTCATCAGAGACGGATCAGCGTATTTTCCGGTAACCGTTTTATGCCGGGTTATGCGGGTAAGCCCATCAGCTTATTATGACTGGAAGAAACGCCCGGCTAAGCTGATAAGCGCAGAAACCCTGCACTTGTATCGTCGCATGAAAACGCTATTCAAGCAGAGTCGTGACAGCCTGGGTAGCCGAGAGATGAAGAAAAAGCTACGTGAAGAAGGCTTTGCTATAGGCCGTTATAAAGTCCGTAAGCTAATGAAAAAACTGAAGTTGATAGTCAAGCAGCGCATCGCCTACAAGGTAACAACCAAGCCTGACAATGGTGCTGAAGTTGCTGATAACCTGCTCAACCAGAACTTCAACCCGGTTGGCATCAATGAAGTATGGGCAGGTGATATCACCTACCTGAAAACAGGTGAAGGCTGGATGTATCTGGCCGTCGTGATGGATTTATATTCACGCCGTATCGTGGGTTGGTATACCAGTAAACGTATGACGACAGATTTGATCTGCAAAGCCATGATGATGGCGTATAACCTGAGGCAGCCGCCAACAGGCCTGGTTTTCCATAGTGACCGTGGTTCTCAATATACAAGCAGGCGGTATCGTAAACTGCTTAAGGCATACGGTATTCGATCAAGCATGGGGGATGTGGGTGCCTGCTGGGATAATGCCGTGGTAGAGCGTTTTTTTGGAAGCCTCAAGCACGATTGGATATTCAAGATTGCTCAGCCTACTCGTGAGCATATGAGAAAAGATGTAGCGGCTTACATGAGGTATTACAACCTTGATAGGCTGCATACTGCAAATGGTGATTTATCACCGATTAACTATGAAAAGTCTCTAAAAAAAGTGTCCGGTTGGACTTGACCAGTACACTTCAACTACTGGGACTTTCCGA
>JALSSM010000451.1 GCA_026984275.1 Gammaproteobacteria bacterium | reverse complement strand
ATCCACAACGACCTGGATCAGAATCAAATGACCATTCAGGCTAAAAAAGATCAGCGTCGCGAGGATCACATAAAACTGACTGATGACGGGCACCTGTCGGCCACTGGCTGGATCGACCATGGCTGCGAAACCAAGCCCCATTTGCATGGCGATCACTTCACCACCAATCTCAAGAACCATAAAAATAATTCTGATCACAATACCCATACCTGCACCAATCATGACTTGTTGAATGGTGATCATCAGCCCCTTTGCAGAAACAGGATCGACATAGTCAAAAGCAGGAACAGAGGGAGCCACTGCAATGGCAATACTAACAGCAAGAATCAAGCGTAGGGTGACAGGAACCGTCCTGGTTCCAATGAAAGGAGCCGTCATTAATAACCCGGCAATTCGAAAAAAAGGCCACAGCCAGGCTTCGACCAGGGCTATGATTTCAGTGTCGGTAATCGCCATATGACATGACCTCTACCCACCAACGATCGTTGGGATGATCTCATAGATTTGCAGGGTAAAATCTGTTATCAACCTGAGCATCAATGGGCCTCCAAGTGATAGCACCATCATTGTGATCAGTAATTTTGGTATAAAACTCAATGTTTGTTCATTGATCTGGGTCGCGGCCTGAAAAATACTGACCAGTAACCCAACAACCAGTGCTGGCAATAACATGATCATCATTAATGTTGTGGCCACTTCCAGGGCACGATGGCCAATTGTGAGAGCAAATTCAGGTGTCATGTGTAAAAACTCGATGCCAGTGTGCCGACGATTAAAACCCAGCCATCAACCAGCACAAACAACATGATCTTGAATGGCAATGAAATGATCATGGGGGATAACATCATCATACCCATGGACATCAGAACACTGGCAACAACCAGATCAATAATTAAAAAAGGAATAAAAATCAGGAAGCCAATCTGAAATGCCGTCTTCAATTCACTGGTTAAAAATGAAGGCACCAGAATCGACATGGGTACATCGTCAGGATTATCAAATTTTTTATCTCCAGAAATACCTGAAAACATTTTCAGATCAGTCTCTCTGGTTTGTGCCATCATGAATTCCCTCAAGGGAAAACTGGCCACTTTTAAGGCCTCTACCATGTCCATTTCTTCATTCATATAAGGCGTAACCGCATCTTCATAGACCTTGTCGAAGACAGGAGCCATGATGAAAAATGTAAGAAAAAGTGCAATACCGATCAGGATCTGACTGGAAGGTGTTTGTGCTGTACCTAATGCTTGGCGGAGAATTGCCAGCACAATAATGATTCGAGTAAACGAAGTCATCATTAAAAAAATGGCGGGTAACAGTGTCAGCACTGTCATTAAGATCAGCACTTGCAAGGTCAGGCTATAACTCTGTCCCCCATCTGCATTGGTTGTCACTGTCAGCGCTTCCAGACCTCCAGCGGCCAGAACAGTTGACGACAGCAAGGTCATTATCAGGAAAAGAATAACGCGTTTCATCATTCTTCCTGTGATCCTTTTGACTCTGAACTTCGTCGTTTATTAAGCTGTTTTATTAACTGGCCTGAAAAACTTTTTTCAATATCTTCCTCCACTGCAATCACAGCTTCATCAAAAACAGTGATGGGAGAAATACCGCTTGAAGAAACACCGATCAGAACCTGTTTTTCGCCGACTTGCAGCAGCAACACCCGATCACGTGTGCCGACTGAGACACCATCGACAATATGCATTTTCCCACCCTGGGCAGTACGAAAACCACCCAGTCGTTTAAGTATAAAAACCAGTGCACCGAACAATAATAAAACTGCTGCCAGGCCAGCAAAAACCTGAATCATGCTTCCAAATGAAAGCGGTTCCATTAAGACAGCTTTAGTTTCTTCTGCAAAAACAAAAGACGGAATAGAAGATAATGCCAAGACAATAAAAGGTTTCATCACTGTAACTTCTTGACTCGTTCCTGTGCACTGATCACATCTGTCAGGCGAATACCAAATTTTTCGTTGACGACCACAACTTCACCATGTGCAACCAGTGTCCCATTAACCAGAACATCCAGCGGCTCACCGGCAAGACGATCAAGCTCAACGACCGAACCCTGATTCAGTTGCAGGAGATTTCGAATGGCAATTTTTGTACTGCCGATTTCAACCGCGAGCGTGACAGGTATGTCCAGAATTTGATCAAGGTTTCCACTTTCATTTCCCGCACCTGGATCGGCGGTTAGTTTTTCAAAACCAGCGGCCTCCGCCTGATCCGTAGTAGCCTCACCCTCAGCCTGCTCGGCGAGCGCATCGCCCCAATCAGCTTCACCTTCAGCCTGCTCGGCAAGGGCATCACCCCAGTCTGCATCGCCTGAAGCCTCGGCCTCTCCTTCTGCCTGTTCGGCGAGCGCATCACCCCAATCGGCATCTGCTGAAGCATCTTCTGAGACTTCTTGGTCTTCTGTTACGTCATCTGTCATTAGTTACTCCTGCGTAATTCATAACTTCTCTAATTCCTGATCTGTTCTAATTGGTAGAACCAAGTACTTTTTCTACCTTTAAGGCACAATTGCCACGTGATTCCCCAAATCGGGCTTTGAAAACAGGTACTCCTTCGACTTTTGCAACCACAAGGTCTTCGATATCCACCGGAATTACATCGCCTTCCTGCATTGTTAGAACATCGCGTAAAGCAATCTCCCTGCTTGTCAAAATACTGTTTATTTCAAGAGGTGCAGTCGTCAATTCTTCGCGTAAAGACATAACCCAACGTTCATCGGTATCTGATGCATCGCTCTGCATTCCTGCATCAAGCATTTCTCTGATCGGTTCTATCGTTGAATAAGGCAAAGCAATTTGTAACGAACCACCACCGCCATCCAGATCCACATGAAAATTAGAAATAATCATGACTTCACTGGGACTGACCACATTGGCAAATTGTGGATTCACTTCTGAATTCTGATATTGATAATCAATTTCCATAACGGGCTTCCAGGCCTTCTCCATATCTTCAAAAATAACTTCCAGGACATTCATGACGATACGCATTTCCGTGGCTGAAAAATCGCGTCCTTCAATCTTGGTATGGAAACGCCCTGCTCCACCAAAAAAATTATCCACCAATGAATAAACCAGTTTGGGGTTCAACACGAACAAGACTGTTCCCCGTAATGGTTTCATTTTCACCATGTTCATATTTGAAGGCATAAACAAAGTATGGATGTATTCACCAAACTTCATCATTTCGATACCTTCTACCGAGATTTCCGGAGAACGTCTTAAAACATTAAACAAACTGACACGGAAATTGCGCGCAAATCGTTCATTGATCATTTCAAGCGTTGGAAGTCGACCGCGAACGATACGATCCTGTGAGTTAAAGTCGTATCCCTTCGGCGCTCCGTCATCGATCTCTTCTTCAGCGACGGTTTCAATATCACCACCATCGACCCCGTTTAAAAGAGCATCAATCTCATCCTGTGAAAGAATATCTGCGCCAGCCATACTTTTTCCTTATCGTGTCCTTTTATTACTTTTACTGTGTTACGAAAGTTGTATATAAAATGTCATCGACATTGTCTTCACCCATAGAATCCTTAAGTGCACTCTTGATCTCTTCAAGTGCTTCAGCCCTCATTTTTTCTTTACCTTCGTTCGTACCCAGATCTTCAAATTTCTGACGACTAAAAACCATATTGACAATATGCTGTATCTTCGGAAGATGTTTCTTGATATCGTCCAGTCTCGCTTCATCTTCTGTCATTAACGTGACTTCTGTTTTCAGAAAACGAGTCTTTCCATCGGCTGCCTGATAGTTGATCACGAGCGGTTTGGCGAATGGTAAATAAGCAATATCTTTTGGCTTCTCTTCTTGTACAGCAGCCTCTTCACCTTCTGCGACTTCGGTATCACCACCACCCATAAAGAACATTGCTCCACCTACACCACCACCTACGAGAAGTAAGCCAGCAACGATCATAATGATCAGCTTTTTCTTGCCACCACCGGCAGCAACATTCTCTTCTTCAGTACCTTCTTCTTTATCATCAGCCATTGTTTTGTCCTCTTATTTGAACTTACACAACGGTAGCAATCGCCATGCCATAAGCCATTACTCTTAAATAACAAACAGTTACAAAAAACCATTTCACTGTCATGACAAGCAATTGACTCGAATTTATCTCTCAATGATTACGCATCATTTGATCCAGATATGCAGCGCATTACAATAGAAGCGAGTAAACTGATAAACATATTATTATGGCCATAAATAAAGACATAGAAATCAATGAGTTAAGAATTGACAAATGGCTCTGGGCAGCACGTTTCTATAAAACGCGCGGCCTCGCATCAGAAGCGATCAAAGGTGGGAAAATTGACATCAATGGATCGCATGCAAAACCTTCAAAAACAGTTCAGATCAATGATCAGATTAAAATCAAAAAAAGTCCCTTTGTATACGAAATAACCGTCAAAGCGTTGTCAAAACATCGAGGGCCCGCCAGTGAAGCAACAAAGCTTTATGAAGAGTCCGAACAAAGCAGACTTGCAAGAGAGTTGTTATCCGAGCAGTTGAAAGCTGAGTCTGCGCTACGTCCGACCACACCGGGGAGACCCAGTAAACGTGATCGGAGAAATATTATTCGTTTTACTCGAAAAGGTTAGTTCTGGAGAGACAAAGGATTCCCATGAGAATAGATTCTGCTGATCAGACTATGTCGATTTGTTTCCGTGTTTCAGGGTGTAACAATAGCCGAACACACTCTTCCCGCGAAAATTGTGCAACACCTTTAAAACGAGTCACAATAAAATCTCTCACCGTTTCATTTTCCTGAATAAGTTGTAAACGTTCCTGCTCACTCCACGCATAGTTTTCCTGTCCTGAATCTTCCCATGTCATTCGGAATAGCGGTGGAATGATCACAGAGACCAATCCTGAGTCGATGAGAGGTTTCAGATACTGATCAAAAAGCGTTAAAACCAGTGCACGTGAATGGGAACCGTCACTATCCGGATCGGTTAAAATCAGAATGCGTGAGTAATTTAGTTGATCAGGTTGGCAGTCACTCCCCTTACCACAAGCCAGTAACTGAAATATCTTCTGACATTCCGTGTTTTCATGGACTTTTTTTGGTGTCGCCTTTGCAACATTGATCAGCTTGCCCTGTATGGCGTGAATGATCTGATCAGAGTTACCTATCGCTTGCCTTAGTGTACTGGCAGCTGATTGACCCTCAACAATAAATAATTCTTTTTTATTTTTGTTTTTCATCCAGCCAGACTTCTAACTTGATATCATCATAATAAACATGACCCTCATAATAATTAATATGAGGATCTCCAAAAAAGAAATAATCAGGCCAGGCATCATTTTCATAATCTGACTGGGAATGACAACCAGGATTTTTCTGATCAGTCATTCGATTGTAATGCCATATACAGTTTTTACTGGCATCGATCGTCGCTACATAGTCACGATAACCACCATGAGCAAAACGTCCACTTATTTTCAGTGTAAAGACATTTTGATCACGCTCAATGACTACTTCATACCATTGATCAGGCAAATAGGCATCAACGGCTTTAATCTCTCCCGAAGGATGCCATTTCCAATGGCTGAAACTGATGAAAGGCTTTCCTGTTTCGGGATAACTTTTGCCATTGCCATCAAGAGCAAACATCATGATCGGATGTTTTCCACTGTCGATAAATTCCTCACCATTCCAGACCTTGATCCACGCTGGAAAATGATTATCGGTATCGATCACGATCTTGCGATGGTGATGCCACCAGATATTATTGTGAGGTCTTGGAACCGTATCTGCTATTGTTAACCAGTAAAAACCATTTTCATTGATAGCGCTTTGATCCAGCCAGGGTTTGGCCGTTTCTCCACCATCATAGCCATTCAGGCAAGTTCCCGAACCAAAGTCAGCGAAACCAACTTTCAGACTGATCCGGTATTTCCCTGTTAATTGATCACTGGAACGGATCAATGTGGCATCTGTATGTTCAGGTGAAGAAAGTCTTAAAACGTTATTATGTTTGTCACCGGGATCGGTAACAACTGATAATAATATCTCTGGATCTGTACAACGATTTAACGAGTAGGATTCGGCCGTTAACCAACCTTTCTGACCAAATTTTGAACTGAGTCTAAACCCTTTTGGAGATTCGATGCATTGATCAGTGAAAAAACTTCCTTTTTCTGAATAGCGATCACGATCAGGAAAACTATCTTCCTGCCATTCATTGCTATGAATTACTTTAGTTTGTTCAAAGTCTTCCTGATAAAGAATTTTCCATTCTGCGTATGAACAATCACAGAGAAGAAACAGAATGAGAAAAAGATTATTGTAAATGATCTGTTTCATTTAACAGATCAATACGAGATCAGCCAAAAGCTTTCAGACAGATCGCAAGAAGTGTTCCCGGCATCAACCCAAGTAGCAAAACAGTGATGCCATTTAAACTCAGCACCAGTTTCATATCGTATGGAGCTGTCACAGAAATATCCTCCTCTGATATATCGAAGTACATTAAGCGTACAATACGCAAGTAGAAAAAAGCACCGACAATAGCAAAAAACACAGCCGTTGCGGCCAGCCAGACATGACCAACGGCGACGACTTCTTTCAGGACAAACCATTTACTCCAGAACCCAACAAAAG
>JALSSM010000450.1 GCA_026984275.1 Gammaproteobacteria bacterium | reverse complement strand
CCGGCGCCTCTTGTAACTGATGATGAGCAACCGTTCCCTTCCAATGTTGGGAATCCATTGTTATGACCAGAAGAATGATCCCAATTATATTCTGATTGAAAATTTCCCTGTTGTTGAAAATTTTGACCTTGATGAATAACAGATTGTTCAGGGCTTATGTTATTTCCACTGACAGTAACTTGTTGATCGGCCATCCTGCGTTCAACTTTACTATCAAGATCTGCCGGAGCCGATGGTTCATTTTTATCACTAAACGAGTCCTTTGTCTTTCCTGCAGGGCTTTCCTCAATTCCTGTAGATAGTTCTTCATAAAATGAGATTAGATCAGGAACAAGCTCATCCTCCATTAATTGATAAGCCACTTTCAACGTTGTATATCCAACCTTTAGATGTTTCAGGTAAGAATCAATTGTTCGAAATAACCTTGAAAACCCCAGAGGGTTCATACCCTCATCCCAATCTGTCTCAAATAACTCTGTCAGTTTCCTGGCTACCTTGAATAACAGCAGTCGATTATCTGCTTCTGCATCCGAAATAATTCCTGTAAGAGCCAGGTAAGCCTCGAATTCTTTTTCATCGACCAGTGTCAATGAGTTACCATCAACATCATCATCGAAAGTTTTTTCCCACTTTAAGGAAGGTCTTTCTTCAAGTTGTGCAGAAATGGCTTTGAGAATAGCGGTTCTGGCGGCATCAGGATCATTCTTGATAATTTCATGTGCATTAAAATATTCAAATTTTTCAGTTTCATCTGCTGTTTCCTTGAATAATACGATCAGTTGATTTTCAAGTTTCTTAAAATAGGATCGTAAGAATTCACTAAGATTGCTTTCAATCTGGATCTGTCCTTGTAAAGATTTATTAAAGAAAGAAGTTTGTTCATCTGAATGAGTCTCGTTTCTCTTCTGTTCGCTTCTGGCCTGTTTTTTCTTTTGTGTTGCCTCAGCGATCTTGACCAGGATATCAATAACATTCTGGTCAGGATTTTCAAATGAAACACCCATTCCTCCTTGAAAAACACGCACAACTTTAAAGCTGATTGAATAGGTTTTACTGCCAGATTTTTTATGCTTGACGCTGAATTCAACTGAAAATTTCTGGTCAGGAAGTGAATCCTTAAACGCCAGAATCTCTGCGCCAATCGCATCGTTTGGCCAGGATAAAAAGAAGCCTCCGGGACAAAAGTCACGGATGATGCACGGTTTTCCTTCAAGTTCATTGCCTCGAAATACTGCTTTCATAGACAATGGAACCCGAGGATATCGACGTCGCTCAGCCCCTGTTCTGGTTTGATCTGATTGTGGTAGTTTTTCTTCTAACATAAATCTCGTTATTAAATCCCTTCTCAGAAGACTTATATACAAGACTCATGCCAGAGTTACTGTGTGATTAGTATGACTATTATAACGTTCCTGAGGACCTTCTTAACAATATATTGCCACTTAATTGACGTTTTTACTTTGTTTCCTGAAAGCTGTTATTTTTTTGGCTCAGAAGTCATTCTTTAAATAATTTGGGAACTGATGATTGTTTGTCAGGTGTCTGTTCTTAAGCCGGTGAGGCTTGTATGACCAGACGATGTTCACGTGCCAGGAGAAAGATTGCCACCATCCATAGCAGGCAGACCATCATTGTTAACCAGCTCAGTCCTATTGTTGAAACACTGAAAGGAAGCCATTGAGTTAAAAGTAAAATTAAAACAGAACCGGCTACTTTAAATAAGCGATACCCAAACATATCAATCCAGGCTTTTGCCTGATATATCTGCAATGAACCTATCGGTACATACAGTAATTCTCTGGAGGCCCTGTTAATAGAATAGGCCAATCCTCGATCGCTGATTTTCATTATTTGGGCTGTTAACATGCCTGGGTGCAGGTAAAAACTCCAGGTACTGATCAGCAAGAAAAATGGTTGTAAAGTTAGTCCGGCAATAATACCGAAATGCCTGTGAACAAAAGGTGTCACCAACAAATTGATACCAATTGAAATCAACCCCAGGTTGGCAAAGAAACCGGACAAAAATCCCGTTCTCTGATCAAGATCGGTAAAATGTTCCTGCACCATGCTCATGAATTTGTATTCCACAAGGGGTGATGCAATTTGTGATAATAACAATGTCATCGCAATCAGGATCAAATATCGGTTTTTTACCAGTGATTCCCAACCCTCATGAAACCTTGTGGTTTCACTCGTTTTGTTGTCTTCATCGTAGACACCAATCCGTGCAAAAACGAGATTAAGCAGCATTAAAACGGCCAGGATCGCAACAGCGAATAACAGTAGATCTGAAGTATCAAAACCAGCCTTTTCGATCCACATCTTGGCCATCTTTCCACCGATAACTCCACCTAATAACCCACCTGTTCCGACTATCCCGTACCAACGTTTTCCATCTGATACTTTATAAATAGAATTCGTCAAACTCCAGAACTGCTCCACCAGCACAACACTGAAAATATCAACAAAAATATAAAAAGCAACGGCTATTATTTTCCCCTGTTGATCGAGTAAAGAATGAAACAAAAGCAAAAAAGCGATAAAAACGGCCAGTGTGCCAAGAACAAGATTTAAACGACTGCTTCGCTCCAGTAGTCTGTGATAATAACTGATCGCCAATCCAAGAATAACGGCGGTGCTAATCCAGACATAAGGTAAAGATTCTGCCCCAAGATATTCGATAAATAATGATCGGCTGGCAGGTTTTATATGGTAATAGGCAAGTATAATCAGAAAAAAGTTGATGAAAAGTATCGATGCTCGCCACATCAAACTCCTTGTTATTGCAGTACCGTTCATAATCTCCTGGATATAAATAACCAGGAAAACGCTGATCTAAACAGAGTTTTCCAGATATTCCTTATTGCTTTCTACATAATAGTACTATACTAATAGCCAACATCTGTCACAAATTGATAATGTTACGCATGATTACAAACTGTTTGATGCTACACTAGTAGCAATGACAAAGTAGGGAATCTTATCTCGCTGTGACTATACTACTCAATCTGTCAAAATGCAGGATCGCTATGATAAAAGGATTTAGGCGATCAGTCATGTTAGCTACCCCAAAAAATACATACGGAAATACCCGCGTAAAGAGTCTGATCATGCTTGGTCTGTCGGTGTTGATTATTCATCTCCCGGCTGTGAAAGTTTTCGCCGAACCCGTAAAAAAGAGACCGCCATTAAGTTCTTCCCTTAATAATCGCATGAAAAAGGTTCAACTTGGTTCTGGTACCCATTTACGTTTTCGTCCCAAAATCTATCAGAACCTGCCATTTGAGCCTTTGACAGACAACCGACTCCCAGATCAGACAAAACATGATCAACCGTCTTCCCTGAAAGTTCATGAAGGTAATGGGTGGCTCGAATTTACCATTAAAAAAGATGACACATTGTATAGCCTGTTTAGGGAAAATGGTCTAAGTATTAAAGAGTTATATACGATAATGCATGTTGGTGCAGAGACCAATGGATTGAAACTTCTAAAACCTGGTCAGAAACTGCTTATTCATGCCTCAGGGAAAAATATCCTCGAGATAATTCATCATCAAAGCCGTTCTCGCAAACTGCATGTTAAAAAATTAAACAACACTTATTCAGGCATAACGACTGTCAATGATGTCAAAGTCGATACCATAGAACCTCCAGAAAGCCCACATTTATATACACAAAGCAACCATTTCCCCCAGCTACGTGAGCAATCGGATAGAGAGCTACAAAGGGAACTGGAGAAAACAATTGATAGACTTGGTCTGATGAGTGAAATTCAGAAGGAGAAACTGGCGGTAGCTCTTGTCGATATTACTGATATTCATCATCCCAGAGTGGCATCACTCAATGGTGACGAGATGATGTATGCAGCCAGCTTACCCAAAATAGCCATCCTTCTTGGAGCCTTTGTAGAAATTGAACAAGGTGAGATGACTCTTGATGCTAATACCAAGGAATCTCTAACACAAATGATTCGCTTTTCTTCTAATAAAAATGCGACAAAAATGCTTGATCGCGTTGGTCATCATCGACTTCAGGAGATCCTGATGTCTGACCGGTTTAAACTCTATGATCCACTGCATAATGGCGGCCTATGGGTTGGCAAAGCCTATGGAAAAACGCCTGCATTTGAACGTGACCCAATTCATAACCTGTCCCATGGAGCGACTGTCCTGCAGACTGCACGCTTTTATTACATGCTGGAAACAGGCCAGCTTGTTTCCAGCGAACTCACTGCAGAGATGAAAGAAATTCTTTCAAATCCAAAAATTAATCATAAGTTCGTCAAGGGTCTTGCAAGTCACCCAGAAGCAACTATCTACCGAAAGTCAGGTTCATGGCGTCACTGGCATGCTGATAGTGCTCTGATCGAGGCCAATGGTTACAAATACATCGCTGTTGCTCTTGCTGATGATCCAGCAGGGGGACAATGGCTTTCTAAAATGATTGCCCCTATGCATGAACTTATTGTTCCAACAGCTTACGCAGAACTATCACACTGAGGAATAATGAGTAAGTAACTTGAACTCGGGATAAGGGATAGCCATCCTTATCCCGAGTTCAGGTTAAGTAACAGGATCGGATCGCTTTCATCATAATCTCCAGAGATCCCAGAACAGTGCACTCCAATCAGAGCTAAGGTATTTTTATAGCCAGAAACATGGGGTTTGCATCTCGTTGTATCAGGACAGGAACAGCTTTCCCTGAAGGCAGGGATTTAATTAATTCTTTTAAGACCTTACTATTTGATATTTTTTTATTATCAATCAACAGGATAACATCCCCAGCGATAATCCCTGCATCTTGGGCAGCACCCTTACTGACTTCTTCCACAAGCACTCCATGATTTTCAACTTGCAGCTCTTCACGTTGTTCTTTTGTCAGATCTTTTACTTTTATATTGAGTCGATTATCTGAAATTGTTTTCCCTTTCGACGGTTTTGTAGATGCCAAACTCTCCTCTCCAGGCAAACTGTCGATCAGAACTTTCAACGTTTTCTCTTTACCATTTCGCAAGATTTTCACAGGAACACTTTGCCCGATGCGACTTGTCCCAACGACGGGTGGTAACTCTGATGACATATCAATTGCATGACCATTAAAAGCCATAATAATATCGCCGGTGTTTATTCCAGCTTTCGCAGCTGGACTATCAGGTAACACTTTAGCCACCAGTGCTCCTCCCGGTTTACTCATCCCAAACGATTCTGCCAGCTCGCGCGTCACATCCTGAATCATAACACCCAGCCAACCCCTGGAAACTGATCCAGACTCTTTGATCTGCTGATAAACGTTCATTACGATATCCATAGGAATCGCAAATGAAAGTCCCATAAAACCGCCCGTGCGACTGTAAATCTGTGAATTTACACCGACAGCCTCACCATCAAGATTAAATAATGGCCCACCTGAATTACCAGGATTAATCGCAACATCTGTCTGAATAAAAGGAATGTAATTCTCATTCGGCAAGCTGCGACCCAGAGCACTAACGATCCCCGATGTCACTGAGTAATCAAAACCAAATGGTGATCCGATAGCCAGGACCCATTCACCTACTTCAAGATCTTTCGAGCTTCCGATATTAACTACAGGTAATCCTTTCGCCTCGATTTTCAGCACTGCAATATCAGTCTGTTTATCAGAGCCGATCAAGGTTGCAACAAATTCCCGACGATCATTGAGCCTGACAATAATTTCATCGGCACCATTCACCACATGGTGGTTTGTAATCACGTAGCCATCTTCAGCAATAATAAAACCCGAACCTAATGAAGAAACTGGCTGGGTATTCGGTCCCATACCATCACCAAAAAAATGACGAAAAAAATCATTTAGTGGACTATCTTCCGGAAGATCTGGCATCTGTGGTATCTGTTGAAGATTTGGCAATTCAGGACGTTTCTGTGTTGTTGATATATTGACAACGGCTGGACTATTTTCTTTCGCCAGTTTTGTGAATTCTGGTAATGAACGGGCATCAACCAGAGATGAGAAGAAAAAGAAAAAAAGATTCACAAACATGATCGACATGATCATTCTGTCTCTAAATGATGACAGACTCAAACGTTGTTGATACATAATTTATTCCTAAGGTAAGACTTTATTATTAGTAGACTTTTTCTGGATTAGTGATGATGCTATTTTATGAACCGTTTTAGTCGGCAGTTCTCCAACAACCGTTATCTGATAACCCTCTTTTGATGTGGTATAAGCGTTAACTGCTCCGAGAGAAACATAACCATTCATAGCTTCTTTATCTTTGTTAATCTTTTCTATATAGAGAGAAACAGTTGCCAGTCCATCAGAATAAACAAGATGTTCCAGTGGTTGATTCTTATCAGAAAAAAACTGCTCATTACTGCTTTCCATAGTGAAACCACCGGGTAACCATTGAACTTTCCATTGCGACTCATCCTGCTCTTTCAAATCCGGTTTTTCTTCATTTGTATGCCATGAATAATTTGCTGTACTCATTGGAACCATCAGATCATTGGTAATTTCGTGTGGAAACTCAATATGAGTAAAAAGAACTGTTTCCAAAGTTTTTTCCTGCATATTAACAATGCTAGATTTCAACATCAGGCCCGTTTCACGATCAACCCAATAATGATAGGTATAGCGATATTCATCTTTAGGT
>JALSSM010000449.1 GCA_026984275.1 Gammaproteobacteria bacterium | reverse complement strand
ATCCCTGAAGTTTGTAAACTGGACAGGTTGATCCAGGTTTGCTTTACGAAGCATAGCCATGACGGCCTGTAGATCATCACGTTTTTTTCCGGTCACTCGAACTTGTTCTCCCTGGATCTGCGCCTGAACCTTAAGCTTTTTATCCTTGATCATTTTTACAATCTTGCGTGCCATGTCTTTATCAATTCCATGCTTGGCTGTTGCGATCATGCGTACACCTTTGCCCAACTTGGTTATTTCACCAAGCTCCAGACATCGGCTTTCAAGTTTTCGACTGATCATTTTAGCCTGTAAAATATCCAGCACCTGCTTGATCTGGAAATCGGCTTCAGCACTCAAAGTCAACTCCCGATCATTTTGTTCTACACGTGTATCCGTTCCCTTAAAGTCAAAACGGTTCCCAATTTCACGATTAGTTTGATCGACGGCATTGGTCAGTTCATGTTGATCAACTTCTGAGACAATATCGAATGATGGCATGATTCCTCCTTAACCCTGCTCTAGTAAATTTCGGAGATCGATAATCGCTGCATTTGCCCGTGAAATATACGAACCCATCACCAGTGAATAGTTGGCTGTTAAACCAAAGCCTCTACCATTGAGTACGACTGGACTCCAGACAAACTCTTGTGTGGCTTCCAGCTCACGAATAATCTGTCGCATGCTCACCACCGCATTTTTCTTTCTCAGTACCTTATCAAAATCAATTTCTACAGCATGCATCAAATGGATCAATGCCCAGGCACTACCACGAGCTTCATAAAAAACATCATCAATCTCCAGCCAAGGTGTCTTAACTTCCTGAACCTCGTCACCGGTTGTTGCTTGTGTCGCTTCTGCATCACCCCCCAGATCGGTGTTGATTCGTACCTGACCCACACTGGCACTCAATCGTTGTGACAAGCTGCCCAGTCTTTTTTCGACCAATGATAGCCAGTCGCGCAGATTGTCTGCACGCGCATAGAACTGTGCGTCTTTTTTAGCCGGATCCTGTAAACGGCTCAGATATCTTTTCAGTGCTGCAATGCCTTTTTTATACTCGCCTTCTGTTGTCGGCAAGATCCAGGATTCACTATCAAAATGGAGTTGTGGCTCGGCAATCATCAGATCTTTATCTTCGGTTGATGTGGTTTGTGATCGGCTCAAATCGTTTCGCAGCACGCGCGCCATGTCACGTACCTGAACCAGTACACCAAACTCCCAGTTAGGAATATTGTCCATAAAAACACTGGGTGGCATAACGTCGTTACTTAAATATCCACCGTGTTTATTAAATAAAGTTTCAGCGACATCGATCAGGGTGGATGTTGTTGTGTATCCTGTTACCAGTTTTTCATTTTCCGACCCGATCCTTTCAGTCACGGCCTGACGGACATCAAAAACATCCGGCTCTGTATCCCAATAAAACATGAGGGCAAACATAACAAGAAGAAAGATGCCGACACCGATAGCAATTGATTTTTGCATAACTGAATTCTCTAATTAAACGTATTGAGAGAGGCTAAGGGAATTTAGCCAAATGGGCAAGCGGGATTATTTGATAATGGTTTTAATACTATCCGTATTGCCCAGATTATCCAGCCAGGTCAGAGTCAGAATATCGCCAGCTTTAACATCGTGTAAATGAAAAGAAAAAAATGGGTTTTTTGAAATCCCGGTTCCGACTATCGCGTGCATAACCGTTTCACCATTCACTTCGCAGTTCACTTCTCTGATGTGATGGATGGGAATCACTTCACCTGTTTCTGGATCTTGTCGGCGTCCGGTTTCCATTGGGTGCCGTATCATGGCACTCACCGTCGTGATGCCGTTTTCGATTCTGGTACGAATTTTAATACTCATCAGTCGCACCCACCTTTTAATACTTCAATATATTTCTTATTGGTGCAAAGCTGGCCATCTGCTTCTACAACTACGATCACATGTGACGACTTGGCCAGCTTGATTCGGGTTCGCAAATACTCTCCACGACCTTTGCTACTGAACGTAAACTGTGCAAGCAGGGCCACGGGATTTTTTTCAGCAAGCAGGCTAATGCTCTGGACATTTTTAAGATCTGTTTTAATGATAATTGGAACGATGGCGCCATTTTCTGCACCCGGTGGCATTTCAATCACAATTTTATCTGTCTGGGTAATCTCACGATCACCAAATAATTCCGCCAGTGCCTCTTCCGGATGCTTTTTTGAAAAGACTGATTCCGGCCACTTTGCAAAAACGCTGATCGGAAAGAGCAGCCCGGTTTTTAATAACGCCAGACTGGCCAGAGCCGATCTAAGAAATTGTCGTCGTGTTTTTATCATTTTTGTAATTCTTTTTCTTCTTCCATTTCTTTTTCCATCTGTTCAAGCCGGGCCAACAAGCGTTGCTTGTGATAATAATCCAGATTGCCAGAACGCTCAGCGATCTTCAGTTGATTATAGGCCTGTTCTGTTTCACCACTGAGATAATGATACTCGGCCAAGGCCAGGTGCGCCTCGAATGTATTACCATCCCGACCTTCAGCTTCACTTAATAATTCGTAGTAGATCCGGTCAGTCCCATGTTTTATACCATAATCAAGTAATAGTGCTTTTGCCTGCTTGACCTGGCCAAACCGCAATAATGCTTTAGTAAAAGCCATCACCACCGGACGATAGCCCGGAAAAAGACTATTCAGACGACGATAAACTCGCAGCCCTTTTTTAAAATTTCCAGCTCTGGTTTCCAGATCGGCCAGCGCTAATAAGTAACTGACATTTTCTTCATCTTCCCTGAGTAGCTGTTGGAGTTCTTTGCGTGCTTTTTCATATTTACCAACGCCAGTTAAAGCCAGCGCATATCCATAATGTGTCGCATTATCGGCATCGCCAAGATCGCCTTCCTGCAAGGCTGTTTTAAAGATTTTCACTGCCTGTCCTGGACTCTTTGCTGCAATTACCTCAATCCGCGCCTTGGTCAAAAGATAGGCATCACTATTTTTGTGATCGTGGGGTGGATATTCTGCCAGTCGATTTTTGGAGTCGGCAATACGCGAAGTCGTGACAGGGTGAGTACGGAGAAATTCGGGTAAAAATTTTGGATCAGTAAGACGGTTCGCAATATGAAGACGTTCAAAAAATGAAGGCATACCTTCCGGATCAAATTCTGCACGAGATAACAAGGCCATACCAACACGGTCGGCCTCCTGCTCATTGGCACGGGTGAAATTGATTTGCCCCTGAACATTACCTGCCGTCACCGCTGTCATAGCCGCCAGCCCGGCATCCGGACTTGCCACACCCAACAATAACGAACCGATGAGAGCCACGGCCATCGGCATACTTAATTGTTCTGCTCTTTCAAACGATCGAGCCATGTGCCGTTGGGTGACATGGGAAATCTCATGAGCAAGAACACCGGCAAGCTCACTCTCAGTCTCGGTATTGAGAATCAAGCCAGCGTTAACTCCAATAAACCCACCGGGGGCGGCAAAAGCATTGATAGCTATTGCTGCGATCGGAAAAAAAGTAAAGTTTTTGCCAGCATCATCACTGTATAAAACCAGTTTTCTTCCGATAGACTGAAGGTATTCCTGTGTTTCCAGATCTTCCAGAATGGCTCCATGGCCCTGTAGACTTCGGAAAAATGCGGCACCTAATTGACGCTCTTTTTCGGGTGTAATCGTAGTCCCGGAGGAGTCACCTATATCAGGAAGCTCAATCGCGGATGCATTCAATGTCAATACAGCAAGCAGGCAACCAAGAAAGACGGAAAAGTGAGATCGATGTTTATTCAAAAATACTGGCTCATTAATTATGTGTTCAATTTGACCTTGAAAGTCGTTAAATGTTCAGGGGTTCCAATTGTTTACACCCTGTCATTTTCACTCATTAGCAATGCAAGGTAAAATTTACATCATTAACCTAATCTGAACTATTTTAAATCTTACAGGAGTTTCCCATAGTATGACCCGAAAAAATGCTTTTTATGCTCAATCCGGCGGTGTCACCGCTGTCATCAACGCCTCAGCTTGTGGTGTGATCCAGGCGGCACGCGAGAATAGTGACAAAATCGGAACCGTTTACGCTGGACGCAACGGAATTATCGGAGCACTGACCGAAGATCTGATCGATACCTCGCTGGAATCTGACGAAGATATTGCCGCACTTCGCCACACTCCGTCTGGTGCTTTTGGATCCTGTCGCCATAAACTCAAATCCATTGATGAAAGTACCACAGAATACAAACGTATCATTGAGGTCTTCAAAGCACACAATATTGGCTATTTTTTCTATAACGGTGGTGGTGACTCTCAGGACACATCTCATAAAATGGCGCTGATGAGTGAGAAGCTCGGTTATCCGATCACTTGTATCGGCGTTCCGAAAACCGTTGATAATGATCTGCCGATCACTGACAACTGCCCGGGTTTTGGGTCTGTGGCAAAATATGTTGCTGTTTCTATTCGTGAAGCAGGGTTTGATGTGGCTTCCATGGCCAAAACATCGACCAAGGTTTTCGTCATGGAGGTCATGGGGCGGCACGCTGGCTGGATTGCCGCAGCTGGAGCATTGGCGGCTGAAAAAGAGGGAGATTCCCCTCACATTATTCTATTCCCGGAAGTGGTTTTTGATCAGGAAAAATTTCTGCATCGGGTCAGGGAATGCGTTGAAAACTATGGCTATTGCACAATTGTGGTTTCAGAAGGCCTGCAGAATGCTGAAGGGAAATTTATCGCAGAGGCAGGTGGAACCGATGCCTTTGGTCATGCTCAACTGGGTGGCGTTGCTCCTGTGATCGCCCAGATCGTCAAGGATGCTCATGGCTATAAATACCACTGGGCGGTCGCCGATTACTTACAGCGGGCAGCCCGACATATCGCTTCAAAAACCGATGTTGATCAGGCTTATGCATTAGGTCGTGCGGCTGTGGAATTTGCACTGGCTGGTAAAAATGCCGTGATGCCAACCATTGTCAGAACCTCTGATGAACCCTATCAATGGGAAATCGGTGAAGCGCAACTGGCGGATGTTGCCAATGTTGAAAAGAAGATGCCTGAAGAATATCTTACGGAAGATGGTTTTGGAATTACTGAAGCCTGCCGCCGTTATCTGCAACCTTTGATTGAAGGTGAAGATTATCCTCCGTACAAAAATGGTCTGCCAGATTATGTAGAGCTGAAAAACCAGTCTGTGGCAAAAAAACTGTCAACTGAATTCAAGATCGACTGATCAACACCCATCGCTGATCTCGAGATTTATCGAGATCAGCTTCCAGTGGTACAATTCGCCCAATATTTAACTGTTAGTAAAGAGGAACACATGGCAGGACATAGTAAATGGGCCAATATCAAGCATAAAAAAGCTCGACAGGATGCCAAGCGGGGCAAGATCTTCACCAAATTGATCCGTGAGATCACCGTTGCGGCGAAAATGGGCGGTGATGACCCTGATAATAATCCGCGACTACGCGCAGCTATCGATGCGGCTTTGTCACAAAACATGACCAAAGACACCATCGAAAGAGCAGCCAAACGTGGCGCTGGAAGTGAAGATGCGGATAACATGGAAGAAGTACGCTACGAAGGTTATGGCCCGGGTGGCGTTGCTGTCATGGTGGATTGCATGACTGACAACCTCAACCGTACCGTCGCTGAAGTTCGCCATGCCTTCACAAAATTTGGTGGTAACCTTGGTACAAACGGATCAGTTTCCTATCTGTTCAGTAAAATCGGCGTGATCAGCTTTGCTCCCGGTGCGGATGAAGATGCTGTTATGGAAGCGGCTCTGGAGGGTGGTGCCGAGGATGTGGTGGTTGAAGATGACGGCTCTATCGAAGTGATCACCACACCAGAAGATTTCGGCACCGTCAAAGATGCGCTGGATGCGGCTGATCTGAAAGCAGATATGTCAGAAGTGACCATGCGCGCCTCCACCTCGGTTGATCTGGATACTGGTCAGGCGGAAACCATGATGAAACTAACGGATATGCTTGAAGATCTTGATGATGTGCAGGAAGTCTATTCCAATGCTGAGATCAGTGAAGAGATCCTGGAAAAAATCGGGTGAAACCAGATACCTCACCAGTAAGAATTCTCGGGATTGATCCCGGATCACGTTTTACTGGTTTTGGCATCATCGATGTTGAAGGGCAGAAAAATAGACATGTCCATAGCGGCTGCATCAAAACCTCAACAAACGGTGACTTCTCTGATCGATTAAAAGAAATCTTTAAAGGTATCTCAACGATTGTTCAGGAATATCATCCTGAAGAACTGGCCATTGAGAAAGTCTTTATGAATAAAAATGCAGATTCAGCCCTGAAACTGGGGCAGGCCAGAGGTGCTGCGATGGTTGCCGCCATGCAGGAAAATATTGACGTTTTTGAATATTCTCCCAATCGCATCAAACAATCGATCGTCGGACGTGGACATGCCGACAAAACACAGGTTCAACACATGATCAAAATGCTGTTGTTATTGAGCGAAGCGCCGCAGGAAGATCAGGCCGATGCACTGGCCGTCGCCATCTGCCACGCCCACTCCCGACAAACTGCATTACTTGTTAAAAAACTCGCATGACTGGAAGAAACAAATGATCGGAAGACTTCGGGGTATTCTGCTGGAAAAACAACCGCCACAACTGCTGATCGATGTGCAGGGTGTCGGATACGAAGTCGAAGCTCC
>JALSSM010000448.1 GCA_026984275.1 Gammaproteobacteria bacterium | reverse complement strand
AACAACAGATGAAGTCACGATTGTAAACAGTGACAGGATAAAGAAACCTGCTGTTCGTACTATTGAATTTCTCATTTTATATCTCCTACTTTTAAAGTGTTTTTTCAACACTTTGTTTTCTCACACAGTTAGATTCTTTTTTTGTAATAAAGTTTAATTATTTCTGATCACGACTATTGATCAGTGACAACATAAAGTCTGCCGTCGATTCAAGTCTGGTTCGATCATCAAATGCTTTCGCGACGACCATGGCACCTTCTAATGTTGATACCATCATTCTTGACAGAAGCTGAACAGACCCCATGAAATCAAGATCACCTGACGCTTGACCTTCTTCCAGAAGATTCTGTACCCATTTTTCGCCTTTTGACCAGAATGCTCTTACCTCATCCTGAACATCCTCAGGGATAGTTTTCTGCGTCGTCGCGATCATGCAGAAAGGGCAAAGCCGCCCATCATCTCCATAAGTATCAAGAAAAATCTCAGTAAACTTACTGAGTCTGGTTTTAGCATCCCCACCCGCGGCATCAATCTCTTCCAGCGCACCTTCAAACATGACTCTAATTCTGCCAAGTAATGCTTTGGCCAGATCAGGCTTTGAAGGGTAGTAATAATGAATACTGGCCGTTTTTATTCCAATACGTTCAGAAATATCACGGTAACTAAACGCGTGATAACCACGCGTCTGCACCATTTCCTGAGCAACATCCATAATCTTCTCAGCCGTATTTATATCTCTTACCATAATCTATCTTCCTGCAGGTAGGTTATCTACTGGAAGGTAGATTATACCTACTTATAGATAGATGCAAGTCTCAATCCATAATATTCTATTAGGTCCTATAGTTATTACTTTTCTCCATATAGCACCATAACCCTCAAATGCTTGAAGCAATTTCCATATTGATTATGATTAAACCTATGTCTATTCGAATTCTTATGTTGATCGTGTTCCTGGCTATATCGGGCGTGTTTTTTTCTATGAAAAACCAGCCACCTGAAGAAGCACCTGCTCTACAATTTTCAGATAATCAACAACAAATAGAAGGAACCTATTATCTATTTGATCTTGTTGACCATGAACCAGAAGAAATTAAGCAATTACTGGAACGAGCGGAAGCCCTCTCAAAAGCATCAAAAGCCGGGAATAAAAAAACCCGGATCGCCATGGTTATCCACGGTCCAGATATCGAGATATTCGATAAAAAGAATTATGGCGACCATAAAGAGCTTGTCGATCTGGCCGCACGGCTTGACGCCACTGATATCATTGATTTTAAAGTTTGCCAGGTAACAGCAGACTCTCGTGGAATTAACGAAAAAAGCTTTCCTTCATTTATGGAAATGGTGCCATTTGCACCCGATGAAATTGAAAAATTAGAAGATGAAGGTTATGTTGAACTATAAAAAGTCAGAAAAAATATAAAAAGGAAAAACACATGAAAAAACAGCATAAATCACTTTATATGACAGTTTTGATGACACCCGACATGGCTAACTTTGCAGGCGTGGTTCATGGTGGCGCTTTGCTGAAACTGCTCGATCAGGTTGCCTATTCCTGTGCTGCCAGATACTCCTCCAGCTATGTCGTGACTTTATTTCTTGATCAGGTTTATTTCAAAGAACCAATCTATGTCGGCGAACTGGTCACCTTTCAGGCAAATGTCAATTATGTCGGTACAAAATCAATGGAAGTTGGTGTAAGGGTTCTGGCTGAGAATCTCAAGACCCAGGAATCGCGCCACACCAATTCCTGTTATTTCACCATGGTTGCAAAGGATGAAGACGGAAAAACAAAAACACTTCCACCATTACAGATAGAAACAGACGTTGAGAAAAAGTTATTTGAAGCTGCCCGGATGCGTAAAGAGATGCGTAGTGAAATTATAGAACGCAACCAGAAATTGCATGTTGAAGGTCTCGATGAGGAACGTCCCTGGTTATAATCCGATCAGAAATGCTGGTAGCCTGATCTGGCTGGCTCGTAATGAGTCCCATCAGGCAGCAAACAACGTAAGCCCGGCTCTGCCTCAATCGTTCCGATCCGGGCGATCTGGCATAAATTAGCCAGTTTGTTGATCTGCTCCTCTTTTCTGGACGGTACTGTAAAACAAAGTTCATAATCATCACCACCCGATAATGCCATTTCCCTTGCCTGATCAAGATCAAATTTCTCACAAATTGCCAAAGAGAGCGAAAGGTTGGCTATCTCCAGTTTTGCACCCACTTTACTGGCATCAAGAATATGACCAAGATCCGCAATCAAACCATCGGATACATCAATCGCACTGGTGGCGAACTCACGCAGTGCAATACCCACTTCAACTCTCGGCGTCGGTCTGGTTAATCGTTGCTTAAGGTAGGCGAATGATTGTTCAGGTTGTTGCCATGAAATTAGACCTGCTGCTGCATCTCCAAGTGTACCTGTCACGTAAATCAGGTCGCCTGGTTGTGCTCCCGATCTAAGCAGTTTCTTATTGGCTGGTAAAAATCCATGTGCCTGAATAGTAATACTCAGATCTCCGCGTGATAGATCACCACCGATTAACTGAACATTATATTGTGTTGCCAGAGTTAAAAAGCCAGATGCAAAGGCTCGCAACCAGGTTTCGTTAGATTGAGGAATGGTCAGAGCCAGGGTTACCCAGGCTGGTTCGGCCCCCATGGCGGCCAGATCGCTCAGGTTCACAGCCAGTGATCGATAGCCTATATCTTTAGGTTTCATGTTTTCAGGAAAATGGACACCCGCTATCATGGTATCCATCGCCAGCACTAACTCATGGCCTTCTGGAATACTGGTGATCGCCGCATCATCCCCGATACCTGACAGAACATCATTTCGATCAACTTTCTGCTGCTTAAAAATCTGCTGGATGATTTCAAACTCGGAAAGAGGCATGGCTCAGGAAGATTCTATCTCCGTTTTTCTGAGGTCTTGCGCTAATTTATCAAGCGAACCATTAATAAATTTATAGCTATCCGTCGCACCAAACATTTTTGCCAGCTCGACACCTTCATTAACCACAACACGCCATGGTATTTCAGGACAATAAGCCAGCTCATAAGCACCTATCATCAAAACTGAAAATTCAACAGGATCAAGTTCGTCAATTTTTTTTTCGATCACCGAAGAAAGATGTGTTTTTAATTCTTCAACATGAGCAGGTATTTCAATCGTCAGCTGCCTGAAATATCCCATATCAACCTTGATCAGCTCACGCTCGGCAATAAATTCTGAAAGTATATCTTTCGGATTTTGTCCTGCCAGTTGCCATTGATAGAGCGCCTGAACAACACAACGTCTGGCTCGAACACGGCCACGAATACTGGAATGATTAATGGACATTAGCTGAGTTTTCTAAACAGTGAAACCATTTCGATAGCCGCTTGTGCCGCATCGGCACCTTTGTTACCCGCTTTGGTTCCCGCGCGCTCAATTGCCTGTTCAATCGTATCCGTGGTCAACACTCCAAAAATAACCGGAAGCTCGTGTCGAGTACTGGCTGCAGCAATACCCTTGGCACATTCACCTGAAACATAATCAAAATGAGGCGTTGCACCACGAATAACCGCACCCAATGCAATAATCGCATCGAAGTTTCCAGTACTCGCCATTCTTTCTGCGATCACAGGTAACTCAAATGCTCCGGGTGCTTTTACAACAGTGATTTCAGCCGGTTTTACGCCATAGCGTTTTAAGGTATCGACACAACCGCTGAGCAATGCTTCAACGATAAATCCATTAAAACGGGTTGCGATCACGCCAAACCGTGCTTTTTCGGGAGCCTGCAAACCACCTTCGATCAATTGATAATCTTCCATTTTCTTCTCTTCTAAAAATACTTGAATGTGTGATTGTAGTCTTATGAAACGTAATCGACAATTTCCAGCCCAAAACCAGAAATAGAATGAATACGTTTAGGAGCACTCAGAACACGCATTTTCCTGACCCCAACATCTGCGAGAATTTGTGATCCAAGACCAATCACGCGCAGATCTTCTGTCTCTGTTTTTACTCTCACAACCTTCTGTTCGACTTCGCGTTGATGGTTTTCAATCTGATTAATCATATCCTCTGTAGAAACCTGATTTCGCAGGATCACGACAACGCCACTCTCTTCATTCGCAATGCGTTGCAATGCATCGCGTAGTGGCCAACCACACTCGGGGCCTGTATTTCCCGTCAAGTCACACAGGGGATTTTCAATATGTACTCGAACCAGTGTCGGGTCATCAGCCCTAATCTCCCCCTTAACCAGTGCCATGTGAAAACTGCCATCGATGGAATCTTTATAGGTTACCAAATGAAACTGACCAAATACGGTCTCCAGAGGACATTCAGCCACGCGTTCGACTGTTTTTTCATTCTGGACACGAAACTGGATCAGATCAGCAATCGTCCCTAATTTCAAACCATGTTTTTCAGCCAGAATTTCAAGATCAGGTCGCCGCGCCATGCTGCCATCTTCATTCAGGATTTCGACAATAACAGCGGCCGGTTCAAACCCGGCTAACTTTGCCAGATCACAACCCGCTTCCGTGTGGCCTGCCCGGGAGAGCACACCACCGGCCTGAGCCATAAGTGGAAAGATATGTCCTGGTTGATGAATATCAGATGGCTGTGCGTCTGGCTTTACTGCGGCGGCGATTGTCGTTGCACGATCGGCGGCTGAAATCCCTGTGGTTACACCCTCAGCAGCCTCAATTGAAATGGTAAAATTCGTCCCTTGCCCTGAATAATTGTCCCGAACCATTAATGGCAAATTCAACTGCTTGCAACGTTCCTGATTCAGTGTCAGACAGATCAGGCCACGACCATGCGTTGCCATAAAATTTACATGTTCAGCTTTGACACAACTGGCCGCCATCACGAAGTCTCCTTCATTCTCCCGCTGCTCGTCATCGACGATAATCACCATTCGTCCCTGCCGAATTTCTTCAATAATCTCTTCTGTTGTTGCAAAGGCCATAATGCGTAATCTGTCACACTTAATTTGCCGATTATAACCGACATGGTGCCCTTTATGTGAACCTATTCACAAATCCATAGACAACTATGTGGCTCCATAAAACTTCTCTTCAAAGTCCCGGTCAGTCATCTCATCGATGAAAGAAAAAACCTGAGGAGGAATAAATGTTTAAAAAAAATACTTTAATCACTGGAATTTTATTGATCTCAGTCGTTGGTCTCACCGGTTGTGGCCATACACAATTTGATCGGGGAATGGGCGGTGCGATGGTTGGATCGGCTGCAGGAGCAACTGTGGGTGCTCTGACCGGAATGACGATCGCGCAGGGCGCAATTCTGGGTGCAGCCGGTGGTGCGATTGTTGGACTTGCAACGGACTCAAATCAAATCAATCTTGGCAGACCCTTCTGGAAAAAAGATGCATCACGATCACTCTACAAACCAGCAAGCCAGCAATATAGTTCCGTTAGTACTATTCAGTCTGGTCTTGCCGCAAAAGGATACAACCCCGGACCGGCGGACGGTGTCGCCGGAAGAAGAACCCGTAGCGCAATACGGGCATATCAACGCGATCATGGACTGTTAGTCAACGGCCAGCCGAGTCAGCAATTAGCATCCCATATTCGTAGCCATTAATGAATTTTATCGCAGTAAACGGTTGATTTAGCCTCCCTGCCCCTCTTACTCAAGAAGTACCGTCGCCTGACGGTATTTTTTGGGGGCTTTTTATTCAAATGTCTGCCTGCTCAGGCTTATTCGATATCGAGCGTAATAATATGATCTTCCACATCGTCGACTTCATCTTCAGGAATCGCCCAGCCACCGATTGAAATTCCGGCTTTGGCAACACTCTCAGGATCACCACTGATCAGAGGATGCCAGTTTGGTAAATCTTTCCCTTCGGACAATAACCGGTAAGCACAGGTGGGAGGAAACCATGAAAACACTTCAGGATTATCTGGCGACATAGTAATGCAATCCGGCACAAGCGTTGATCGGTTCTTGTAATCGGTACATCGACAGGTTTTATGATCAAGCAATTTGCAGGCAACCTGTGTGTAATACAGCTCGTTGGTATCTTCATCTTCCAGCTTGAACAAACAACAACGGGCACAACCGTCACATAAAGACTCCCATTCCTGCATATTCATTTCGGGGAGTGTTTTCGTTTTCCAGAAGGGTTGATCAGCCATTATTTGAAACCTGCTTTTATGATCTGCTCCATCGTCAATCCAGATGATGGTTCATCTTTCAACAGTAAGCGCTCAAGATAACGGGCAATAATATCGACCTCGATATTCACCTCATCGCCGATATTGTATTGATCAAAAACTGTTTCCTTCAAAGTATGGGGGATGATTTGTAAACTGAATTCATTTTCATTGACTTCATTCACTGTCAGGCTGACACCATCGACACAGACTGATCCTTTATGGGCAATATATTTTGCCAGATCTTCGGGAACTCGAATTCCAAACCGGACGGATCGCCCTTCGGCAACCCGCTCTGTGATCTGCCCAACACCATCCACATGACCAGACACAAGATGGCCACCCAGCCGATCAGACAAACGCATCGCACGCTCAAGATTGACGGCTGATCCGGTTTGCAACCGACCCAGCGTTGTCATTTTTAGCGATTCTTTTGAAACATCAGCGGAAAAACTTTTTCCGTCGAA
>JALSSM010000447.1 GCA_026984275.1 Gammaproteobacteria bacterium | reverse complement strand
TGCGTATTTGATCGCTCTTTTCGAAGAGGCGCCATTGGCTGTTACCTTGTCAGATTCATGAACACTAAGACGAGTATTGATGCCCTCCAGGGTCAGACCAAGTCCACCGAAATTTCGCCCCAGCTCTCCATTCATATCCATGAAGCCGAGGTGTAGTCTTGCCGGAGCGGTAACAGTGACGGTTTTTTGCTGGTTCAAATCAGTACTCGTAGTATTAGTTTATTTTCTGGTTTATTTTTCTGCCTGAAGTTTCAATTTTGCGGCGCGTAAGGCTTCAATACGACTCCAGACAACATGCGATTTATCCAACGGCCTCAACACATCCATTCTATCGAGAACATCATACACATCGTCATCAAAACCGATCAGATATATTTCTCTGTCTGTCGCAAGTTGATCATGAATAATATCCTCAATGGCTTTACATGAAGTCGTGTCGATCATATGTACGTCTGACATATCGAGCAGCATGATTTTATATTCCTCAATCCCCGACAACTCACGAGTCATTCCTTTTGCAGCACCAAAACTGATCGGCCCCGAAAGATGAAAAAGCAGAACCTGTCCTTTGAGTTCTTTCATGATCTCTGCTTCTTCTTCAGAAAGTGGCGCTTCCTCGCCCGGCTCGGTTATAAGATTAACCTGTTCCAGTTGCAGGTTGGTCAGACGTTGAACCAGTATTAAACTCGCAGCAACAACACCCACACCAACAGCCGTAATCAAATCGACAAAGACTGTAATCAACATGACAGCCAGCATGATCAATAAATCCATGCGAGGTGCTCTGCCGATCCGTTTTAGATAGTCCCAATCAATAATATCAACACCCACCTTGATCAGGATCCCGGCAAGAACGGCATGAGGAATATATTGTGCCAGTGACGCTGCACCCAGCACGATGGCCAAAAGTAGCAATGAATGTAATGCACCGGAAATGGGTGTTTGTCCACCGGCACGAATATTGACGACTGTTCTCATGGTGGCACCAGCACCTGGTAATCCCCAGAACAGACCAGCAATCGTATTACCGATCCCCTGCCCTATCAGTTCTCGATCAGAGTCGTGGTGGCTACGGGTTTTATTATCTGCCACTAATGAGGTCAGCAACGAATCGATCGCACCCAGTGTTGCCAATACCAGTGCTGACTTGATCATGTCAGCAAACAGATCCATATTAAATGTGGGCATATGAAAAGCCGGAATGCCCGTTGGAATATCACCGAGTATTTTTGCATCGCCCCCTTTCAGAAAAAGCAGATAAATTGCCGTACCCACGATCAATGCAAGCAATTGCGATGGAAAAAGTTTATTCAAACGAGGTGGCCAGAACCAGACGATCACAAGTGTGATCACACCAAGAATCGTGGCATCCAGAATTGGAGAAGAAAGTAATCCGGGCAGGTTTTGAAATGCAGCTAGGATCCCTTCTTTGGTCGTTTCATGTCCAACCAGTGGTGCCAGCTGCAGAATAATGATGATCACACCGATGCCACTCATAAATCCGGATAGAACCGGAAATGGAACAAAATTGATATAGCGACCCAGTTTCAAAACACCCATCAGAATTTGTATCAGACCACCCAGCACGACCACCGTAAATGCAATCGCTAATCCAGTATCGGGATACTTGCCCACATAATCGATAATGATGGCTGTCATGACGACCGTCATCGGGCCAGTCGGACCAGAAACCTGAGAAGGCGTTCCTCCAAACAGCGCGGCAAAGAAACCGACGATAATCGCACCATACAAACCTGCGATTGCGCCAGCACCAGAGGCAACACCAAATGCCAGTGCCAGAGGTAAGGCAACAACAGCAGCTGTTACACCCCCATAAATATCACCACGAATGTTTTTGAAATGGAGCCCATGAATCAATTGAGTCATCTTTTTCTCTCAAATTGTTATTAAAATTATTGTTATTCAGAGTAATCTACTCTGGAGCCAGTGTAAAAACTGTGTTAATTTTATCACCTATCGGAAAGGTCGGGGATGCCGAATTCTGAAAAGTTATGAAACGCTCTGTTTCCCTCCCACCTTTTTTGCAAATTGTTTTTTTATTTTAACAGAATAATTATATGACACGATCAACTATGAAATCAGCCTCTGCAAAAAAATCATTTTCAGCTGTTGCCTGCCCATTCTGTGGAATACACTGTGACGATCTGAAAATTTCTACCTCAGGAAATCAACTGGAGGTCAAGAATACTTCCTGCTCCAGAGCAACCGCAGGGTTTGAACGTAAGTTACCTGTAAACCTGAGTCCACAAATAAAAGGTGAAAATGTTGATCTGGATAAGGCTATTGCAAAAGCAGCCAGTATCATTAAAAAATCTGGTACGACGCTTTTTGCTGGCTTAGGTACAGATGTAGAGGGCAACCGGAAGATTTTACAGACTGCAGATAAAGTCGGTGGTGTCGTTGACCATGCACTGGGAGAAGGTATTATGCGAAATGTCCTGGCCATGAGTGATCATGGCTGGATTATGACAACGCTGACTGAGATTAAAAATCGTGCCGACCTGGTTGTGTTCGTCGGCACCGATGCGACTGAACATCCTCGTTTTCATGAACGTATTCTGTGGACAAAAGAAGCCATGTTTGTTGATCCTTCCGATCGGAAGATTGTATACCTTGGCAAAAAGCTGGACACCACGCCCGGCATCAGTCCTAAAAGAAAGAAACCATTAAATATCACCTGTGATCTCCCGGAAATACCGACTGTCATCAACACGCTTAAAGCCCTGATCGATGGCCAGACACTACAGGCGAAAAAAGCGGGGGGTGCAAAAATTTCAGACCTGCAAAAATTGGCTGATCAGATAAATGCTGCAGAATACCCCGTGTTTGTCTGGTCACCACCCAAACTGAATTTCCCAAATGCAGAACTGGCTGTTGGAGCTGTCTGTGATCTAATCAGAAAGCTCACAGAGACGAAAAGAGCAGCCGGATTCTCACTGGGTGGTGATGATGGTGCGGCTTCCGCTGCGGCTGTCTGCACCTGGCAGGCAGGTTATCCATTGCGTACCAGTTTTGCACAGGGATTCCCGGATTATAATCCAACACGTTTCAGCACCAGTAAAATGCTATCTTCAGGACAAGCCGATACGTTGGTCTGGGTTTCCACCATCACATCAAATCGACTACCTCCTGAAGCCAATATTCCAACGATTGTTATTGGTGAACCTGGAATAAAACTTAAAACAACACCTGATATATTCATCCCTGCAGGAACACCTGGAGTGGATAACAAAGGGCTGATGGTACGAGTCGATAATGTCGTTTCACTCCCTGTGAAACAACTTCGAAAATCTGGTCTGCCAAGCGTATCCAGTATCTTCGACAAGATTTATCAAGCGCTATAAAATAATTACAGGAATCAATATGCTGATAAAATTAACTGGTGGCAAAGTTTATGACCCGATGCATGGCATCAACGGACAGATAAAAGACATTTTCATCCGTAATGGTCGTATCGTTGCAGAACCGTCCAAAGATGAAACTATTCATGAAACCTACGATGTCAAAGGTCGTGTAATTATGGCTGGTGGCATCGATCCACATACACACATTGGTGGTGGCAAAGTCAACATAGCCCGTATGATGCTACCCGAGGATCACGAAAAGGATCTGGTTAAACGCACCAGTCTGACTCGTTCTGGTTGTGGTCATGCTGCACCATCCACATTAACGACAGGGTATCGTTATGTTGAAATGGGTTATACGGCTGGCTTTGAGCCCGCGATGTTGCAGTCCAACGCTCGTCAGGCACACATGGAAATGGCTGATATACCCATCCTCGATAAAGGTGGTTATGTCATGCTAGGCAACGATGACATGTTTATGCGTATGATGGCTGAAGGTGTCGAACAGGAAGTCATGAATAACTATGTTGGTTGGACAATTGCCAACTTTAATGCCATGGCAGTTAAAGTCGTCAATCCAGGTGGTATCAGTGCCTTCAAATTCAACCAGCGTCAATTAGATCTGGATGAAAAACATGTTCATTACCAGATCACTCCACGTGAGGTTTTGAAAACACTTTCACGATCACTGGTCGATCTGAAAGTACCCCATCCATTACACGTTCATGGCTGTAATCTTGGTGTACCGGGTAATGTGGAAACGACGCTGGATACGATTCGTGGCATGGAAGGTCTGCCTTTACATCTTACCCATATCCAGTTTCACAGTTTCGCAACTGAAGGTGATAAAAACTTCTCCTCAGGAGCTGCACGTATTGCCGAGATGGTCAACAAACACAAAAATATTTCCATTGATGTAGGACAGATCATGTTTGGTCAAACTGTCACGGCTTCTGGAGATACTATGCGCCAATACGCCGGGCATACCCACGGAAGTCCAAATAAATGGGTTGTCATGGATATCGAATGTGACAATGGTTGTGGTGTCGTTCCTTTTAAGTATTCAGACAAAAGTTTTGTTAATGCATTGCAATGGGCGATTGGTCTGGAAACTTTCCTGATGGTTGACGATCCATGGCGTGTATTCCTGACCACGGATCACCCAAATGGTGCACCGTTTACTTCCTATCCACATCTGATCAGATTGCTAATGGATAAATCTTTCCGTAATGACATGCTACATACAGTCAATAAAGAAGCGGCTGACATGACAGTATTAGGATCCATTGATCGAGAATATTCACTGTATGAAATCGCGATCATGACCCGGGCCGCTCCAGCCAGAAGTCTCGGTTTGACTGATCGTGGACAACTGGGTGTTGGTGCCGCAGCGGATATTACCGTTTATAAAGAAATGGATAATAAGGAGAAGATGTTCGAAAAACCGGAATACGTCTTTAAGGACGGAGAACTGGTTGCAAGAAATGGCAAGATCGTCAAGGTTAGTGTTGGCACTACACATACCATCAAGCCAGAATACGACAAGAGTATTGAAAAGCCACTAAATGATTTTTTCAAAAAATATCACACCGTGGCAATGGAAAACCTGATCGTTACAGAAAATGAAATTGTCGAGGAAGGGCATGGTAGCGTGACTGAACACGAATGTTCACGGGAGGGTACGAACGCATGAAGATCAACGGTGTAAGTATAGATAATACTTTTGCTGAAGCCTTTCCCATGAAGGCTACGCGGATCATTATTACCGCACATAATCTCGAATGGGCATATCACTCGGCCACTGCCATGACTGGTTTTGCGACTTCCGTCATTGCCTGCGGCTGCGAATCTGCCATCGAAAAAGAACTTAAACCATCACAAACACCGGATGGACGACCGGGACTTTCTGTTTTGCTGTTTACCATGAGCAAAAAAGAAATGATCAAGCAGATCCAGAACCGTGTTGGCCAATGTGTTCTTACCTCACCAACCAGTGCCTGCTTCAGCGGAATTGATGAAGGTGAAAAAGTCGCACTGGGTAAAAACCTGCGCTACTTTGGTGATGGATTTCAGATCTCGAAAAAAATTGATGGTTCACGCTTCTGGCGAGTGCCAGTCATGGATGGCGAGTTTCTGGTTGAAGAATCTACCTATATGAGCAAGGCCATCGGTGGTGGAAACTTTCTGGTACTGGCAGAAAATCAGGAAATTGCCTTAAAGGCTTGTGAAAAAGCGATCAAGGCCATGAAGAAAATACCTGACGTGATCATGCCCTTCCCGGGTGGCGTTGTTCGATCCGGTTCAAAAGTCGGATCTAAATATCCATCACTGCCAGCCTCAACTAATGATGCATTCTGCCCAACTTTGAAAGGCCAGGTTAAATCTGAACTGGATAGCAGTATTGGATCTGTCATGGAGATCGTTATTGATGGTCTGTCACAGGAAGCGATCAGTGAAGCCACTCGTGTTGGTGTTCTGGCTGCCTGCTCTCTGGGTAGTAAAAAAGGCGTCAAGCGGATCAGTGCCGGTAACTACGGCGGTGACCTTGGACCATATCATTTCCACCTTCGAAAAATTCTTAAGTGAACCCAAAGAATGAGTAAGAACAATATGACCAAACCATTAACTTTCACACTCAAAGAAAAACTCACTCAGCGCATCGATTTATCCGCACTGGTTCCGAACGAGCTTGAAGGCAAACCATTAGCAAAGATCAAAAAGATCAAAATTGCTGTGGGTAAGAAAAGAATTGATGTAGAGAAACTTTTTGATCTCGATGGTACAGATACGCAAAAAATCATTTTCAAAAAAGCCTCTGACATGTTTGACAGTATTGGCCGCAACATGACACAAGGTTCAATTGAAGTCAGGGGATCAATTGGTGACCGTGCCGGACAGGATATGAACGGTGGAGAACTAACCATCAAAGGCAATGCTGGCGACTGGGCTGGAACAGGCCTGAAAAAAGGTCGAATCGAAATCCAGAAAGATGCCGGCAAATTTCTTGGTGGTGCCCTGCCCGGTCAACCTCATGGCCAACGTGGTGGTAATATCCATGTGTTTGGAAACGTTGGCGAAAGAGCCGGTGACAAAATGCGACGCGGCATGATCGTGATCGAAGGTGATGCGGCTGCTTATACTGGATCGCGCATGATTGCAGGGACTATCATGATTTGTGGTCAGGCTGGTAAAAATACGGGCTTCGGCATGAAGCGTGGCACGATTATTTTAACTAACCCACCTGCAGGAATGCCTGCAACATTTAACAAATGCGGAACATTTGAACTGGCCTTCCTGAAA
>JALSSM010000446.1 GCA_026984275.1 Gammaproteobacteria bacterium | reverse complement strand
ACCACCCGGTACCACACCTTCTTCGACGGCGGCTCGAGTTGCATGTAACGCATCTTCAACGCGAGCTTTCTTTTCTTTCATTTCGATTTCAGTTGCGGCACCCACCTTGATCACGGCAACACCGCCAGCCAGTTTGGCCACGCGTTCCTGCAGTTTTTCACGATCATAGTCAGAAGTCGCTTCTTCAATTTGTGCACGGATCTGGCTAACGCGAGCTTCAATCGCCTTGCCATCGCCCGCACCATCGATAATGGTTGTTTCATCCTTGCTGATCTGGACCTTTTTCGCTGAACCCAGTTCATCAAGACCTGTTTTTTCCAGTGACAGACCCACTTCTTCAGCGATAACTGTACCACCCGTCAGGATAGCAATATCTTCCAGCATTGCCTTGCGGCGATCACCAAAACCGGGCGCTTTAACAGCAGCCACTTTCACAATACCGCGGATGTTATTAACAACCAGTGTTGCCAGTGCTTCGCCATCAACATCTTCTGCGATGATCAGCAATGGACGACCGGCTTTCGCAACGGCTTCCAGAACAGGCAGCATTTCACGGATGTTTGAAATTTTCTTGTCGTGCAGAAGAATCAAAGGATCTTCCATCTCGACAGACATACTGTCCTGATTATTGATGAAGTAAGGAGACAGGTAACCACGGTCAAACTGCATGCCTTCAACTACATCCAGTTCATTTTCCAGACCCGAACCTTCTTCAACGGTGATAACGCCTTCTTTACCGACTTTACCCATCGCTTCAGCGATAATGTCACCGACAGCAACATCAGAGTTAGCCGAAATACTGCCCACCTGTGCAATGGCTTTGTCATCATTACATGGGACAGAAAGATCCTGCAGCGACTCTATGGCCGCAGTCACACCTTTATCGATACCACGTTTCAGATCCATCGGGTTCAGACCTGCAGCAACAGACTTGATACCTTCGGTCAGAATGGCCTGAGCCAGAACGGTCGCCGTTGTTGTTCCGTCACCGGCTTCATCAGATGTTTGAGAAGAGACTTCCTTCACCATCTGTGCACCCATGTTCTCGAACTTGTCTTCCAGCTCAATTTCTTTGGCCACAGAAACACCATCTTTCGTCACCGTTGGCGCACCGAAGCTCTTATCCAGAACAACATTTCGACCTTTTGGTCCCAGCGTTACTTTTACAGCATTGGCCAGGGTATTGACGCCATTCAACATGCGTTTGCGAGCGTCTTCGCTAAAAAGTACTTCTTTTGCACTCATTATAGATATCCTCTTAAATTATAAAATTCTAAAAATTACTCGATGACACCCATGATGTCTTCTTCGCGCATAACAACGACTTCTTCGCCGTCGATTTTGATTTCCGTGCCGGCATATTTACCGAACAGCACTGTATCACCCACTTTAACGTCAAGTGCCTGAACGGTGCCTTGATCATTCGCTTTACCAGGACCGACAGCGATAATCTCGCCACGCATAGGCTTTTCAGTTGCAGAATCAGGGAGAACAATCCCTCCTGCACTTGTTGTTTCTTCTTCCATGCGGCGTACGATGACGCGATCATGTAATGGACGGATTTTCATTTTTCAAGATCTCCTGTAAATAGTTATAACGTTTACTATGAATTATTAGCACTCTATCGAGGTGGGTGCTAATTATAGGTTTCGATATGGGGGTGTCAAGGTAAAATTCAAGGGTGATACATAATTATTTTTTATTTTCCTCATCCCGCCAAAACTCACCTTCAATGGTTTTTGATTCCGTTTTCACTTCAGTGTGAGTGCGAGTTGCCTGGATAACAGTAAACTGACCGATCATCTTTTTAACCAGATATTGCCGAACCATCGGGATCAGACAAAGGAAACCTATCGCATCGGTGAAAAATCCAGGGGTCAGTAACAATGCGCCGGTAATGAGCAGGATCAACCCTTCCATCATTTCCATTGCTGGGATTTCATTGTTGTTCAAGCTCTGTTGTGCACGTGAAAATGTTGATAAACCCTGCTTTTTTAACAAATAAGCGCCCAGAATGGCTGTTCCTAAGACGATGAGAACAGTAAGTCCAGCCCCAATTGCTGATCCAACTTTGATCAGAAGATAGATTTCAAGTACCGGAATGGTGAGGAAGAGTATCAGTAGAATCGAGAATATTGGCATGGTTGTCCGAATTAAAAGTGTCTTTACGTATATGGTGTCACCATAGCCTTTTTCAAGTCATTAAGGCAAACTACTCTGCCAATGTCATTTGTAATTGTTATCAATACCTGTCCTGATCAAAAGTCTGCCAGAACGATCGCAGAAAATCTGGTTGAGGCAAATTTGGCTGCCTGTGTGAATATCATGCCGGCAGGGGTTTCAGTCTATCGCTGGCAGGGCAAAATCGAGACAGAAACTGAACATTTATTATTAATAAAAACTCGCGAAGATCACTATTCAAAAGTTGAAACAATGATACAAAAACTACATCCCTATGAACTACCCGAAATCATCGCTGTCCCTATTACCAGTGGATCACCCGAATACCTTGGTTGGTTGAGCCAGAACATTAACCATTGATATGGATATTATAGAATGATCAGTAGACAAAAAATATTTTCGTTGTGGGCATGCTTTCCTATAGCTTTCTTTTTAATCTTTTCGATCCCTGCTTCCGCCGATCTGTTTTCTGACAACCTGGGTTTTGGTGGTCAGAAAAAAAGCTTCCTGCCCGCTGAAGAAGCCTTTATCCCATCCATAGAAGCAACTGATTCCGATACAGTTGTTGTAACCTTTGTCATTCAGGATGGATATTATCTATATAAAGACAAGTTCAAATTCAGTTCTGCAAACGAAGCTGTTTCGATTGAAAAAGTTGATCTGCCCAAAGGTGATGTAAAAGATGATCCATTGTTTGGGAAAGTTGAGGTTTACCACGACGAAGTTGTCATCCCGATTAAACTTTCACGCTCAACGGCCGAAGCTCAGGATCTTGAAATCAAGGCGGCTTATCAGGGCTGTGCCGAAGATGGGATCTGTTACCCACCGTTAACCAATCTGCTACCTGTTTCGCTGGTTGCCGCAGCAACGACCAGCCCGGCAAAACCAGACAACCCATTTAATTCCGATCAACTTGAACAAGCTGCCAAATCAGATAGCGAACCGGCATTATCCGAATCTGACAGTATCGCGGCAACGCTGGCCAATAAATCTCTTTTACTCAATCTACTAGCCTTTTTTGGTTTTGGGCTAGCTCTGTCACTGACACCCTGTGTGTATCCCATGATCCCGATTCTGTCAGGGATTCTGGTGGGTCAGGGAGTCAAGACCACCGCCCGCAAATCATTCATGCTGTCGCTGGCTTACGTGCTTGGCATGGCAGTCACCTATGCTATCGTTGGCGTGATTGCAGGGAAGTTTGGTCAGAATCTGCAGGCTGTTTTTCAGAATCCATGGATTATAGTCACCTTTGCAAGTGTATTTGTTTTGCTGGCTCTGTCTATGTTCGGTTTCTACGACATTCAGATGCCTTCAGCAATCCAGACACGCCTGACTAATATCAGCCATAGTCAGGAAAGAGGTACTCTGCTAGGCGCTGCCATCATGGGAATTCTGTCGGCGATCATTGTCGGTCCCTGCGTCGCCGCTCCACTGGCTGGTGCGCTGATCTATATCGGCCAGACAGGTGATGGTCTGCTTGGTGGTCTGGCACTATTTATTATGGGACTGGGCATGGGCGTTCCATTACTGCTGATCGGTGCTTCGGCAGGCAGCTTGTTGCCACGCGCCGGTGTCTGGATGAACACAATCAAACACATTTTTGGCGTCATGATGCTAGCCGTAGCGATCTGGTTGCTCGGCCGCATTCTGCCGGTTTCAATGTCAATGTTTCTATGGGGACTGTTACTGATTGGTTCAGCTGTTTATATGGGAGCCTTCGATACACTTACCGATGTCAGCACCGGCTGGCAACGATTGTGGAAAGCATCTGGAATTGCTATGGTCATCTATGGTGCATTATTAATTATTGGGGCATCCAGCGGATCAAATGATGTCTTTCAGCCACTTAAGAATCTGACGGTTGCAAAAAGTGGCGAGCCCCAAAAAGATGGACTGGAGTTCACACAGATTAAAGGTGTTACTGGACTTGAGGCAACATTGAAATTAGCCCGTAGTCAAAATAAACCTGTCATGCTGGATTTCTACGCTGACTGGTGCATCGAATGTAAACGAATGGACAAAACCACATTCGCGGATCCGCAGGTTCTACAACGTCTCAAAAATGCAATTCTTGTACAAGCTGATGTTACACCGAATGATAAGAACGATCAGGGGTTATTAAAGTCATTGGATCTTCTCGGTCCTCCAGCGATTCTGTTCTTTAACCCTGACGGAACAGAAAAACGAAACTATAGAATCACTGGTTATGCTGACCCGGTAGCATTTGCAGAACATGTAAAAAAAGCAATTAACTAAAGAATGAAAAAAATACCTTTACCGATCCTGTTATTTGGTCTTATGTTCTTGGCTGGCTACGCTGGCTTTTTTGTATTTCAGTGGATGCATGATCCAGAACCAGATACCGAAACTGTTAAGAAATCTGCTGGATTAGTTTCAGCAACAGATATGCTATTAACAGGTTTACCCAGACCAGACTTTGAAATGAAGGACCCCGATGGAAAAGTTCATTCAGTTTCAGAATGGGATGGAAAAGTATTGGTACTTAATTTCTGGGCTCCCTGGTGTACTCCCTGTAAAAAAGAAATACCTGTCTTTAATGACCTGCAGGAAAAATTTGCTGATCAGGGACTACAATTTGTCGGCCTCGCCGTTGATACGCCTGATGAAGTGAAAAATTTCCTGAAAAAAATGCCACTCAATTATCCAACGCTTGTCGGCGAAGATGATGCCATGGATATTGCTCGTATCTATGGCAATAACATCGGCGCACTTCCCTACACTGTCATCATCGATCGATCAGGAAAAATTGTTTTTACACGCAAAGGCGATATGAAAAAAGCCGAAGCTGAAAAAATATTTAGCTCGATGTTTGATCAGGGAACACCCGATCAGGGCTGAGTTCTCTAGACTTTTTAGGCTTCTTCTCCAGTGGAAGATCCAGATGTGATGATTGAACTTTGCTGCAGCACAGCAATCCAATGAAAATGCCTGATAACAATAAAAA
>JALSSM010000445.1 GCA_026984275.1 Gammaproteobacteria bacterium | reverse complement strand
GCTCTTCAGGGCGGCGGATCTCATGGAGCCTTCACCTGGGGGGTACTCGATCGTCTGCTGGAAGAAGAAAAGTTTGAGATTGAAGGGATCAGCGGCACCAGCGCAGGCGCCATGAATGCTGTTGCATTGGCACATGGTTATCTCGAAGGTGGGAATGAAGGTGCTCGAAAAACCCTGGCAGAATTCTGGAATGCGCTTTCAATAAAAAGTCTTAGTGATAGCCAGCTGGCTGCCGTTGATCGATTGCCCGGTGTAGATCTATCTCCTGCTTTTTCTCTCATGCGATCGCTTGGATGGTTTTTATCACCTTATCAATTTAATCCATTGGCTTTCGATCCATTACGACATATTGTTGATCAGTTAATCGACTTTGAACGTCTCAGAAAAGAAAGTCCGATAAAGTTATTTATTGCAGCAACACAAGTTCGTACGGGTAAAATTCGCATCTTTGAAACCCATGAGCTAACCACAGATGCTTTGCTTGCCTCAGCCTGCCTGCCATCTCTGAGTCATGCCATCGAGATTGATGGAGAAGCTTATTGGGATGGAGCTTTTGCCGGGAATCCTGCGATCTATCCATTACTACATAACTGCAAAACTGATGACATCGTCGTAGTCCTGTTGTCGCCACTTGAGATCGAAACAAAACCTGTCAGCGCTGAAGAGATCCGGGATCGTACTACCGAGTTGGGTTTTAATGCGGCTTTTCTGCGTGAAATGCGTGCCATTGCTGATGCTAAAGAACGTTTTGGACGTGGGATTTTCACACTGGGGAAGCTCGAACGTCGCCTGAGAGACACAAAAATTCATCTGATTGAGGCAGATAATTTGATGAATAACCTGAGCCATAACAGCAAGCTGGACACCTCCAGAGCCTTTCTTGATATGCTCTTTAATGAAGGTCGTGATCATGCAGACACGTGGCTACAAAAAAACGTCAAACAGATCGGCAAAAAATCCACGGTCGATCTAATGAAGGTTTTTGCTTAAGAAAACTCTGATCAATTCAGCGCTTTCTTAAAGATCAATTTCTTCAATATAACTTCTGATAATAGGCGTTTGTACATAGCGCTTTTTACCATCAACCATAGCCCAGAAATAATAATAACCTTTGGCGGGTTCTGAAGTTACCTTGCCATCTTTAACGATCCATTCTTTGACATGCTCACCATCGGCATAGGTGATCTTATAATCACCTTCCAGAAAAGTAATACCCAGGCGAGAGATTTTATTCTGTTGTTCCTGAGTACAGGCCGCCAAAATTCCAGAAAGGAAAATTACTGTCAAGGTTAATCTTGCATACTTTTTCTTCATTTTATAACTCCTAAGCCGGGTTCTCACTCGGAATAAAAAAACACTCCACGTCAAATTGTTGTTCAATTCTTGTCTTTAATGCCTGAATACCAAACTGTTCTGTTGCATTATGTCCACCAGCAAACATATGCAATCCAGCTTCCCGGCTTTCGTGCCAGTCATGTTCGCTGATCTCACCGGTAATGTAAGCATCAAGTCCAA
>JALSSM010000444.1 GCA_026984275.1 Gammaproteobacteria bacterium | reverse complement strand
ACATAATGTACTCCTTCAATAAAAAATCGGTCTTTTAAATATTCTCGAATATGTCGTTCTGAATATTTAAGTCGATGAGCGAGTTCCGCACTTGTAAGAAATGTATGATTCATATTTTTTACTCTCCATGTAAATAATAAGTATCGTATAACAGTAAGACAGAAATATTGTATGACAAATATACAATACTTGTCAATATGTCAGACAAGTAGGAAAATTAGAAATAGATCACAATTTGGAGAAAAGAGATGGGAGCAAATCCTGGTCAAAAGCAACTTGCTGTAAGAATTGACGACGAAACACTGAAATCAATAGACAGGAAACGCCTTGAAATGGCTGAAGAGGGTAATTCAGGAATTCCATCACGTTCTGATGTGGTCAGAATGGCACTCAATCAATTCCTGGGTTTAAAAAAGTGGGGGAAATAACAAACGTACTATAGTCTAGTGCGGTGAGTGTTGTATTCATTTTCTAATCTCTGCATTTTTGTGAATAGGCACAAATTGGACACAGGATGGGCACAGAATGGGCACAAGATTGTTTTTGCTGATTTGCTCTTAAATTTTTGTTTGTCATGGCAACAGTTTGCTTAATAAAGAACAGGTTTGCCAAGGAGTTATAATGACAATAAAAACAATGAGTTACAATCCTCTTGACAGAAGCGGACTGGCCTGTAAAATGTGCGCTCTTGAAACATCATGCGGGAATAGCTCAGTGGTAGAGCACAACCTTGCCAAGGTTGGGGTCGCGAGTTCGAATCTCGTTTCCCGCTCCAGAATATAATGAGCCCCGGAAAACCGGGGTTTTTTGTATGGAAGGAAAGTGGCTGTGTGGCAGAGTGGTTATGCAGCGGCCTGCAAAGCCGTGGACGCCGGTTCGATTCCGACCACAGCCTCCATTTCTTCTCGTAAGGTACTCCACCCGTCCGGATGGCGTTGTGGTAGAAAGTAGCGTACAACACTTGCAAAGTTGTAACACTTTCTAAAAGGAAAAGGATCTTTGAAAAGCCCGGGTGGCGAAATTGGTAGACGCAAGGGACTTAAAATCCCTCGGTGGCAACACCGTGCCGGTTCGACTCCGGCCCCGGGCACCATTATTTATCAATAAGTTACAGTCATTTCCTGACAATTTATTACTGTCATTTGCTCCAGATTTGCTCCAATTGATCTGGCATTCCTTCTGTCTGAGCTAGTTCGATATACCAAACTTACCGTGTAATGATTTTAACATACTCATACCATGACCCACCACAGAAAGCGTTTCTTTTGAAAAAAAAATTGAGGCTTACCAGAAGAGTAATACTGATAAAAGTAGCGTAATCCCATCGAAAAATAATCGGCTTCAAAAATAGAAAATACTCGTAAAATAAACAGAGGATTTTCTATGAAAAAGATTATGTTATACAGATAGTCAAACCCTGACGATACACATACAAGATGAAGCCGACATATCGGTTGTTGAACTCTGTCGGGAACACGGCATGAGTGATGCGACATTCTACAACTGACGTGCTAAATATGATGGTATGGAAGCCTCTAATGTCAAGTGGCTAAAATAACTGGAGCAAGAGACTATTGCTAAACTGTAGTGGTTTAATAATCTTGTAGAGATTGATAGCCTATTATTAACAAAATAATGAGGAATATCATGACAAGAAAACAACGGGTAAGTTTGCCACTTGAGCAAAAACTGGAATACGCCAAAATGATGGTTGAAAATGGCTACAGCAATAAATAGATAATGGAGATATCAGGAGCAGGCGCAACAGCGGTCAGACGTTGGAAAAAGCAATATCAAGAGAAGTTGGAAGGTATTACACCCGAAGGGAGAAAAGCGCTGACAGCTGAGCAACAACTTATTCAGGCGCTAGAAAAGCAATTAAGACGCGCCATGAAGGATAATGAAATATTAAAAAAAGCTGCCCCGCACTCGGCGTATCAGAAATTTGTTCTGCCCTTGAGATGCCTGTCAGTAGCTTCTATCAAAAAGTCATTCCCAGTTGTGTTGAAGCCACCGCAATGCCGACAGCATCATTCGCATCGGTCTTTTGCTGACTCACATAAGGTTTGACCTTTTTAGGAGCCATCCCTCTTACTTCATGGCCAAACGATTGCGCGACTCTGGCCCAATAATGAAAGCTGCCACAGCCTTCCACCGAGACGATACAGGGGGCGGTATTAGCCAGTAGTTCTTTGATCTTTTGCGGTGACATGGCTTTGTTAAATAAAAGTTCTCCATGGCGACCGACTTTACAGATCTGGATGACTTTTTTGCTAAATCGGGTGATAGTATTGTACGCTTGTTCATGTATGGACTCCTTGGGGTTTTAATTGATGACTCCAATCTAATTCGTTAGGGTGGTGGAGAGTCCATACATCGAGTTCAGGTTATGTAGAAAACAAGTGACGGGGCATCCGGTCATCCCTTTACCCATCAAAATGAATTCTCGAATACAACTTCTTCCAGTGGTAGTTGTCCAGGTTTAGGCCATGGAGTTTTGGTTCCTTTTCCAATCGCAACCATCGGTCCCATAACATGATCGTCTGGTAAATTGATCAGTTCAGCGACGGGTTCACTCTCAAAACCGATCATCGGACAGGACTCATAACCCATTTCCAGAGCCGCAAGCATGAGTGTCTGCATCGCTATGCCAATGGACCGTTGTGCCTCATCCTGTTGCAGTGATTCATTGCCTTCATGAAAGGGTCCCATCCAGCCGACCAGAAGTTCGGCGACGTCTTTCGGTGCATTGACCCAATATCTTTCAGGATCTTTTTTCCATGCTTTTTTGTCGGCGGTAAAAAGAATTAATAGTGATGCATCAGTCATTTGTGCCTGATCATTTCCGAATTCTGTGCGTATTTTTTGACGTAGTTCTGGATCACGAAGGATCACAAAACGCCAATGTTGAATATTAAAACTGGTTGGTGACTGAATGGTTGCTTCTAATAGCTTTCGTTCGTCATCCTTGCTGATCACATAATCCGGATCAAATTGTTTGACTGATCTTCTTTTATAGATTGCTTCGATAGTATTCATAATTCTATTCTCTGGTTTATGGTTAAGAACATTGAAACGAATGCTTATCTGTTACCCCAGATGTGTGGGTTAACGGTTGTGTCTGGTTCCCTTTTCTTTTTATTAGTGACAGGATCTTTTGTCTCTGTATTTTGAAGCGTACTATTTTCAGATCTTTTATGTAATATTTTTCTGATGGAACGTTTTTTCTTTTTAGGCTTTGTTTTTTCTGGAGGTGGAGGAGCCTGTTCATCAGCCTCAAAACCTTCGATTTGTTCTCTTTCAAGTCTAATATCGTTACGTTTTTCGATAACCCTGAAGTGCTGAAATTCATGATGTGCGATCAATGAAATGGCCATACCTGTTTCTCCCGCTCTACCTGTACGCCCAATTCGGTGTATATAGTCATTAGGTGAGCGGGGCAGATCGTAATTGATCACACAGGAAAGTTGCTCAATATCGATACCGCGTGCAGCCACATCCGTTGCGATCAGGATGCGTTCCTTACCGGCTTTAAAATCTCTCAGGGCAGCAGCACGCTTTTTTTGTTCCTGATTACCATGCATGGCTATCGCTTTCACGTCACGTTTCTTAAGTTTTTTAACCAGATTGTCACAGGTTCTTTTTGCACTACAAAAGATCAAAACCTGTGACCAGTCATTATCTTTTAACAGATGAGCTAACAGATCATTTTTTCTGTCATGATTGACAGTGATAACTCGCTGAGTAGTTTCAGGTTTTTCCAGCAGCTCATCAATATTGATGATGGCCGGATCATTCATTATTTCACGAACCAGGTTTCTGATGCTGTCAGGGAAAGTGGCGGTAAACATCAGGTTTTGTCGTTTTTTGGGGAGTAATTTGATGATTCTTTGTATCTCATCTTCGAAATCGCCTTTCATCAGGCGATCAACTTCATCAATCACCAGAGCTTTGACCTGATTAAATTTAATCGCGTTTTGATCAGCCAGATCCAGTAATCGCCCGGGTGTGGAAACCAGAATATCTGCACCACCGCGCAAAGCCATCATCTGAGGATTAATTTTAACGCCACCGTAAACGCTCAGACAGCGAAGAGGCGGTGTGATTTCAGCCGAAATTTGTTCGAAGACCTCACGTACCTGTATTGCCAACTCACGTGTCGGAACAAACACCAGTATCTGAATGCAATTACGGCTGGCTCTTTTTGAACCATCAAATCGATGAGCAACATCTTGTTGTCGATAGATGTTATGACTGCTCAGAAGCTCCAGTAAGGGCAGGACAAAGGCTGCAGTCTTACCAGAACCTGTCTCGGCGCGAGCAAGTACATCTCTTCCTTTAAGGATGGCAGGTATAGTTTCAAGCTGAACATTTGTTGCTTTTTTATAGCCGGCTTTCTCAACAGCAGAAAGGATATCTGATGATAATGAGAATGACGAAAAGTCAGGTTTTGAGGCATGTTTTTTCATTGAAGTCAGGCAAAGCGAGTGAATAAAGGATTATTCTAACGGAAATAATGGTGTTCGACAGGTTGGATTTTAATCAGGAATGGTCGGGGCCAAACAGCTTAGGGAAAGTCTGATTCATTCAGAGGTTTCTTAGAATAAAAACATGATTTATCCAGAGCTTCCTGATGAAGAAAGCAGTCCTTCATTTTCAAATTTGTTTTCGATGGGGCGAATTTTTACTGTTTTAACAGCCTGTTTTGTTGTTTGCAGGATCTCAATGACGTAGTTACCAATGCGTAGACTGGTTCCCGTATCAGGAATGTTTTCCAGTGTTTCAATAATAAGGCCATTGAGTGTTTTAGGCCCATTGGTTTCCAGAGTCCATTTTAAGGATTTATTGATATCACGGATATTCGCACTGGCATCAATCAGGTAACTACCATCTTCCTGCTCATGAATATCCTGGTTATAACCTGGATCAGTGGTAAATTCACCGACAATTTCTTCAAGAATATCTTCCAGCGTTACCAGTCCCTGAATATCGCCATATTCATCGACAACGAATCCGAGACGGCGTTTCTCTCGCTGAAAATTGCTGAGTTGTGTATGTAATGGCGTACCGATAGGGACATAATAAGGCTCGACAGCTTTTTCCATGATCGCGTCCGGGCTGATCTCTTCCGGATGTTCTAATAGATCGGGGATCTTTCGTACATGGATCACACCAACAATATTGTCCAGATTGCTGTGAAAAAGTGGTATTCGTGTATGACGGCAATTACGAAGTTGTGATTCAAGTTCATCCTGATCAGTATCCAGATCGATACCAACCACTTCATTACGAGGGATCATGATGTCTTCAACGGTCACCTTTTCCAGGTCAAGGATTCCGAATAACATTTGTTGATGCCGCTGGGGAATCATACTACCGGCTTCTTTAACTACAGTCCGTAGTTCTTCACGACTCAAAGCCATGACTTCACTATCATCATCAGGTGAAATGCCAAGGAGTTTCAGTACGCCATTTGCGATCAGGTTCACCAGCCAGACAAAGGGATACAGAAGTGATAATAATGGTTTAAGTATAAAGGAAACAGGGAAAGCGATCTTTTCAGGCCGTAGCGCTGCCAGGGTTTTTGGTGTGACTTCAGCGAAAATGAGGATCACAAGTGTTAACAACATGGCCGCAATGGCGATACCGACTTCACCGAATAACCTGATAGCAATAATCGTGGCGATGGAAGAAGCGAGAATGTTGACAAAGTTATTGCCCAACAGGATCAGGCCAATGAGGCGATCAGGCTTTTCAAGCAGGGCACTGGCTCGCATGGCTCCTTTATGTTTTTGATCACGCAGGTGTTTAAGACGATAGCGATTCAGGGCCATCATGGCGGTCTCTGATCCAGAGAAAAAAGCGGAAAGAAGAATCAAAACTGCAAGGGCGGCAAATAACGCCCCTATCGGTATGTCGTCCAAGTAAAATTGGCCTCTGTCATTAATATGTTGCTATTGTCGGTCGCTTATGAGACTCGGGTCAAGCTCTATTATACCTATACTCTGTGCAAAATTAGTTCCAGAACGGCCTTGCTACCAAAGTAGGCAAGTAACAGGGTGATCATTCCTGCGATTGTAAAGCGAATGGCTGTCCTCCCACGCCAGCCGTATTTTTGTCGTCCCCAGAGTAATACGGCGAAAACAAACCAGGCGATGATCGACAGAACTGTTTTATGTATCAGATGTTGCCCCAGTATATCTTCGATAAATGGGAATCCTGTGATGAGTGCAATTGTCAGTAGAATAAATCCCAGCCAGATGAGCCGGAACATGAGGATTTCCATTGTTTGTAGCGGTGGTAGAACACGCATGATAGGTACTGGATGTCGATTTCTGAGGCGTGCATCAGCAAAGGCAAGTAACAGAGCTTGCAGAGCCGCTATACTTAGCAAACTGTATGATAAAACAGAAAACAGGATGTGCAGTTGAAGTCCGATCGGTAAATCAACTGCAATCATATGTTGTTCCAGCAGAAGTTGTTCCACGCTCAGGCACAATGCAGCTACCGGAAAAAAAATAATGGCAAGACTTTCCATCGGTTGCTTAATCGAACCAATCAGCAGTAATGCCGCGATCAACCAGCCAACCAGCGAAGCCGCATTTGCAAAGCTCAGGTTGATACCTTTATCTGAGATCATGCCATTATGTAATATAAAGGCATGCAGGATAAGTCCGGCGAGCCCTAGAAGTAGCGCGAAATTCTTATCCTTTTTCTCAACAACCTGATTAC
>JALSSM010000443.1 GCA_026984275.1 Gammaproteobacteria bacterium | reverse complement strand
TCATCAAAAGTATATTGATCAACCGGATTTGTTGAATGACCCTTCAACGATCAATGATGGCAATTCTATTCTCGGGCATATCTTCGGTAGTAAAGATGTCAGTCGAAATGTCGCTGCACATGCGGCTTCCACGACGGGGATTTCTTCTTCAATCATCAAAAAAATGTTGCCTGTCATCGCTACCATGGCCATGGGTGCATTGAGCAAAAAAGCCAGCAGCGGCGGTCTTCTTGGTTCAACAAGCAGAAATCGTTCCAGTAATGATCAGGGACTGATCAGCTCGTTTCTGGATTCTGATAATGATGGTTCAATTGCTGACGATCTCCTGAGTATGGCTGTGAAGTTTATCTAAGGAAGCGCTGAACAAATCAGCGATCCCCTAAACTCGCCCAACAATCATTCCAAACAGGATCACCAGACCTATCCAGTGATTCTGTTTGAACGCCTGAAAACATTTCACCGTATCCCGATCGCTGATCAGGATACGGTGGTATAACATGTACGCTGCGGCAATCAACAATGACACATGGAAAGGCCAGCCCAGTCCGACCATATTTCCTGCTATCAACAAGGTCAACAACATCAGAAATTGCAGGATGGCAATAATCCGTAGATCGTATTCACCAAATAGAATGGCCGTCGATTTCACGCCAATTTTCAGATCATCTTCCCGATCCACCATCGCGTACATGGTGTCGTAAACCACTGCCCAGATTAAATTAGCCAGCAGTAATATCCACGCAACGGGTGGTACTGAATTTTGAACCGCCGCAAACGCCATCGGTATGGCCCAGCCGAAAGCAAAGCCAAGATAAAGCTGTGGCAAGTGGGTGAACCGCTTCATGAACGGGTAAGAAGCCGCAAGCAGAACAGCGATAAAGGATAATTTAATGGTCAGGCTGTTCATTAACAGAACCAGGCCAAATGCGATTAGGCAGAGTATAACGAAAAGAATGATCGCTTCATTGCTGGAAACCCGGCCAGCAGCGATCGGACGATCTTCTGTTCTCTTAACATGCACATCAATTTTGCGATCAGCAAAATCATTGATCACACAACCCGCTGATCGCATAAGAACAACACCCGTAACAAAAACAAATAGAATCAGCGGATCTGGTTTTCCTTCCGAGGCGATCCAGATCGCCCATAATGTTGGCCATAATAAAAGGTAGATCCCGACTGGCTTATCGAGCCGCATCAACAAAGCATATTCTTTTAATTTTTCAAACATCGGCATAATCTGTTCCATGAACCATCCAACGATGGATAAGTGGTTCAATAATTTCTGTTTTAGACTGCATGATCTGCTGTGCTGCTTTTTCAACGTCTGGAAACAAAGCTTTATCGCGCATCAGATCAGCAATACGAAAACGCATGATGCCAGCCTGACGAGTGCCAAGAAATTCTCCCGGACCACGTAATTCCAGATCTTTTTGCGAGATCTGAAAACCATCACTGGTTTCTCGCATAATCGCCAGTCGTTTTCTACCATGATCAGATAATGGTGGTTTATACATCAACACACAATCACTCTGGCGCGATCCACGCCCCACTCGTCCCCGTAACTGATGTAGTTGTGCCAGCCCCAGACGTTCAGCATTTTCGATGATCATCAGGCTGGCATTGGGAACATCCACACCCACCTCAATCACTGTTGTGGCCACCAGCAGATCAATCTCACCGGCATGAAATGCCTGCATGACCCGATCCTTCTCCTCTTTCTTCAGACGCCCATGGATCAGCCCAACTGAGACCTCATCAAGATTTTCGGCCAGCCTATTTGCCGTCTCTGTTGCTGTCTGACATTGCAGGGTTTCTGATTCCTCGATCAGTGTGCAAACCCAGTAGACCTGTCGGCCTTCCTTGCAGACGCTGGCAATACGGCTGATCACTTCATCACGTCTCTGTTCGGGTATAACTGTGGTCGTCACAACCTGCCTGCCCGGCGGCAATTCATCAATGATCGATACATCCAGATCGGCGTAGGCCGTCATTGCGAGTGTTCTCGGGATCGGTGTTGCTGTCATAATTAACTGGTGTGCTGTCAGACCATTGATATTACCCTTCTCACGCAGGGCCAACCGTTGATGAACGCCAAACCGATGTTGTTCATCGACGATACTCAACCCCAGTTTCTTGAAAACCACATCCTGCTGAAACAGTGCGTGAGTACCAATCACAACACATTGATCCGTCGAGGCAAGATCTTCCAGGGCCTGTTTTTTTTCAGCTGCTTTGAGCTTCCCTGAAATCCAGATGATCGAGATCTTGAGTGGCTCCAACCATTGACGGAATGTAAGCAGGTGTTGTTCTGCCAGTAATTCTGTCGGTGCCATGATCGCCACCTGGTAACCTGCCTCAATCGCTTGCAGTGAGGCCATTGCAGCGACCAGTGTTTTACCCGATCCAACATCACCCTGAACCAGTCGTGACATGGGTTCTTCACAGATCAGATCACTGAGGATCTCGCCCACAACCCGGTTCTGAGCGGCGGTTGGATCAAAGGGTAAAGACGATAATAATTTCTTTCTTAACAACCCTTTAGCTTGCAGCGATGGTGCTTTATTTTCTTTGAACGCTTGACGGCTGATCCGCTTACTTAACTGATGCGCCAGTAGTTCTTCAAAGGCCAGACGCTGTTGTGCCGGGTGAATACCCTCCATTAATTTTTCAGTTGATGCATCGGGTGGTGGCCGATGAACAAACTGAATAGCTTCTGATAATGACCAGTTGCTGACAAAGTCAAAATCAGTCTGAGACAGATAATCCAGTAGAAGATCGCCAGACAATAATGACAATGCCTGATCAGTCAATTTACGCAAACTGATCTGGTGCAAACCTTCCGTGGTTGGATAAACAGGGGTCAGTGCCTCCTCCATTTGTAAAGCTTGATCCTCGACCACAACTTGATATTCCGGATGCACCATTTCAAGCGTAGTCGGTCCATTGCGGATCTCACCAAAACAGAGAATTCGTAAACCTTTGATCAGGTTTTTTTGTTGTGCTGCCGAAAAATGAAAAAAGCGTAAGGTTAGTGCACCAGTACCGTCACTGATCCGACAAAGCAGTGACCGACGGCGGCCAAACTTGATCTGGGATAGCTCGATCTCACCCTGGACTACAACCTGCATACCATGCCGGACGCTGCCAATGGGCATCACTCGAGTCCGATCCTGATAGCGCAATGGCAGATGAAAAAGCAGATCCTGTACTTCTTTAATACCTACCTTTTTCAGCCTTTCAGCGATCCGTGGTCCGACACCTTTTAAGGTGGCGACGGAACGGGTTGACTGAGGTTCGTCCATAGGTGATCAACTTGAGATTTCTACCAACTTAGTGATCAAGTTCCATCACTGCATCCATTTCCACCAACGAATCTTTTGGTAATTGTGCAACCCCAACAGCGGCACGTGCAGGATAAGGTTCAGAAAAGTATTCGGCCATCACTTCATTGACTAAAGGGAAATGGCTGAGATCAGTGAGATAGATATTCAGTTTTGCAATGTCTGCCAACGATCCATTGGCTGCTTCAGCCACCGCTTTAAGATTATCAAACACGCGTGTAATTTGTACGCGCATATCGCCTTCAACCAGTTCCATGGTTTCAGGAACCAATGGGATTTGTCCTGAAAGGTAAACGGTTGATCCAACTTGTACGGCTTGCGAATATGTTCCAATCGCTTGCGGGGCTTTGTCTGTGCTGATGATTTTTCTGGTCATTTTATGATTCCTTTTTTATTCTATATTAGCCGGTATAAACACAACCGGAAGTACAAGTTTCTTTGATGATCACTTTGGACAAAAGTGGTAATTCAGGTTTCAAACGATCCCAGATCCACTTTGCCAGGTTTTCACTGGTAGGGTTCTCGAGACCTTCAATCTCATTCAGGTAATGATGATCCAGTTGGTCAAATACTGGTTTGTACGCTGCCTTGATCTCGGCAAAATCGATGATCCAACCACTGATGGGATCAACCTCGCCTTCAACACAGATTCGGATATGAAACGAATGTCCATGAAGCCGCGAGCATTTATGTTCAGCTGGCAAATTAGGCAGCCGGTGTGCGGCCTCAATGCTGAATTCTTTATAGATTTCCATCTATGCCGCCTCTGTTCCCGTGAATTCATCTTTAAACGTTTGGTAAAGTACAACTGTCCGTTTCCATATTAAACCCTCTTTTCCTGAACCGACAGGTTCTCCATCAAGCTGTGTTACTGGCAGGATTTCTTTGGTAGAACTGGTCAACCAGATCTCATCGGCGTTGCGAAGTTCTGTTTCTGTCACTTCGGCTTCTTCACAGGGGATATTATTTTTATGGAGTAACTCAACCACCACATCACGTGTGATACCCGGTAATAATTTTGGTCCTTTGGGAGGTGTTTTTACTTTGCCATCGCTGACGATAAAAACATTACTGGCAGCACCTTCGGTTAAGAAACCATCACGGATCAGTATCGCTTCATAAGCCCCTTTTTCTCTGGCCTGATGCCTCAATAAAACATTCGGCAAAAGTGAAATGGCCTTGATGTCACAATTATTCCAACGTGGATCCTCTAAAACAGTCGCAGAAACTGGCTTCGCTTTTTGAGTCTCCGGTAACGGATTACTCATGATAAAAATCGTAGGCTTGGACTGATCCGGAAAAGCATGATCACGATGAGCGACTCCACGGGTAATCTGCAGGTAGATGGCCTGATGCCCTGTCCCGTTTTTTTGAATTATCGTGTTGATCAGATCTGTCCATTCAGAGATTGAATATGGATGTTTGATGTGGACTGCATCGAGACTGTTGATCAGACGATGAAGATGCTCTTTCAGTCGAAAAGCATGGCCACTGAAGGCCGGGATCATTTCGTAAATTCCATCACCGAAAATAAACCCCCTGTCCAGCACAGGAACCTTTGCTTCTTCCAGTGGCAGATAATCACCATTTAAATAACAAATAGATGGCTGTGTCATCGTTATTTCAACAACAGTTTGGCTTTATCCATCAGTCGTTTTACCAAACCCGCTTCTTCCACGGACTCCAGTGCAACCAGGGGTACGCTGGCAACTTCCTTACCCTCCAGAGTAACCGTTAACGTTCCAAAAGTATCTCCTTTAGAAATGGGTGCTTTGATCTGACTCTCTATGTCCATCTTTGCTTCCAAGTGTTCATACTGACGTCTGGGGATCACAACATTAAGATCTTCTTCTATTCCAAGTTTGACCGTATCTGCAAGTCCCAGCCAAACCCTGGCTTCTGTCAGAGGCTGATTGGCTTCCTTCAATTTATGAGATTCAAAAAAACGAAAACCATAATTTAATAAGGACTGACTGGCATCAATTCTGGCTTCCTTGGATGAAGATCCAAGCACGATGGAAATCAACCGGGTACCCTTGCGAACAGCAGAGGAAATCAAACAATAGCCAGCCGACTCTGTGTGACCTGTTTTCACACCATCAACACTCTCATCTCTCCACAACAGGTTATTCCGATTGTGCTGGGTTATGCCTCCGTAGGTATATTCCTTAATCTTGAAAAGGGCATAGATATCAGGAAATTCGTTGATCAGTGCTTTGGTTAATTTGTACAGATCTTCAGCAGTCGTGTAATGATCAGGATTGGGCCAACCAGTGGCATCGGTGTAATGTGTATTATCCATACCCAATTCCTGTGCATGCAGGTTCATCAATGCAGTAAAAACATCTTCAGTCCCGGAGATATGTTCAGCAAGAGCAACACTGGCATCATTACCTGATTGAATGATGATGCCATGCAATAATTGTTCGACTGTAACCTTGTCGCCAATATTGAGAAACATTTTAGAGCCCTTCATCTGCCAGGCTTTTTTACTGGTTGTTACAACATCATCCATATGAATATTGCCATCCTTTAACTCATGAGCAGCAACATAAACTGTCATTATCTTTGTCAAACTGGCGGGTTCAATTCGATCACCGGCATTTTTCTCTGCCAGCACTTTTCCTGTTAAAACATCAACCAGCAAATAGTTCTTTGCATTCACGTCCGGTGCGGCTGGAACAGGTAAAACCACCGCCTGCACAATAGATGTCATACAAAACAACAATAATGTGGTTAAATTTATTCTGGTTAGATTTCTTCTGGAAAATTTTTTCATATTCATTCGTTTAATTTTACTGGAAAAGGACATTGTGATCATAGAGGCCTGCCTCGTTAAGATCATGCGTTACCTGATCGGCCGCTTCAATATTTTTAACCGGCCCGATCCTGACTTTATACAGGGATTTTCCCTGTCCTGAAACCGTTGCAATTGAAACAGACCGGTTAACTACACGCTGAACTCTCGCCCTAAACTTTCTGGCATTTTCTATTTCTGAAAATGCACCCAGTTGGACATAGAGTTGTTTCTGTCTGACAGGTGGTTGCGGTTTTTCTTTGACTTGAACCGAAACTGGGTTTTGCTGGCTCATTTGTTGGTGCCGATCAATTTTGAGATGAGCCTGGGGATTGGCTGGATCTATGGCGCGGATTTCGACCATACCCGTTCCTGTTTTTATGATCCCCAGTTTTGCCGCAGCAACATAAGACAAATCAATGATCCGGTTATCATGGAAAGGGCCTCGATCATTAACCCTGACGATAACCTTTCTGCCATTTCGCAGGTTCGTCACTTCAACATAGCTGGGAATAGGTAATGTTTTATGAGCCGCCGTCATTTTATACATGTCGTATGTTTCCTGACTGGAGGTTTTCTTGCCATGAAAATTGGGTCCATACCAGGATGCAACACCTGTCTCTACAAACCCTCTGGCCGAATTCATTACATAATAACGCCGACCAAGAACAACATAGGATTGTGGGTTGCCATAACGACTTTTTGCTTCGTGATGGGGAGCTGCATCTGGAATTCTTGAAAGATCGATCGATGGATTGGGTTG
>JALSSM010000442.1 GCA_026984275.1 Gammaproteobacteria bacterium | reverse complement strand
AAAGAGTTAAAACATTATGGCGACATGGAAAATGGCAGTGATCGGACTGGAAAGTCGAGACCGTGCCCTATTGGAAACGGCGATTGATCTGGCTTCTGGTCTGGAAACTGGACGTTGGGAGCTGATTGAGGAACATACTGATGCACAGGTGATCATCGTTAATATTGACACTCCTGAAGGAAATAATGCTTTGATCGCTTATGAGGCTGGCCAGATGGATATTCTCGTCGTACCTTATTCGCCAACTCCTGATGAGAAGAATAACACCGAGCTTCAACTCGCTCCTCCTCTTTCTTACAAAAACGTCACATCATTACTAAAAATACTGGAAACAAAACTTGGATCTCCAACTAAAACAGAACCGCAACCGACATCAAAAACCAGCTCAGCAACTAAACCCAAACCTGCTTTAATCTCTGAAGTTACAATTAACCCTGTTGATGTCGCCAAACATAAGATCGACTGGTTATCAGATGAATCAGAAGAAACAGATGCGCCCTTATTAACAGAGGTTGCTCCTTCTGATCAAGTAACGACTGACAAAACTATCAATGAAAATAGCATTCGGGGCAATACTGCCCAAAGTAATATGGCCAATAATATAGAAATACTCGACAGTACGATTGAACTGCCCGTTACCAGCTCTGTCGTTGATCACTTTTCTGCTGATTCAAGGTTACTTGGACTGATTCTCAATGTCATTGATAGTGGTAAAACAACACAGATCCGTCACAAGGATTTTCCGGAACTGAGAATATTTCCGGATAATGGCTGGTTCGTATTTTCTGAAGAGCTTGATAGTCATCCCAAAATGTTTCGCGAATCGGCGGAATCATTTTCTGTTGAGGTTTTAGAAGAAGAAATAAAAGATGAGCTTTTTAGCGGCCATCTACCTCAATCATTATGGAAGCTGTTATTCACTGCGGCGTTATTTGGTTCAGAAGGCAGGTTATTAGAACACCTGGATCCTGGCGCACCTTTTCATTTAATCCATACACCTTATTTTGGAATGATCCCACATACTTCTGATCACATTACGATTGCCGAATTTATGGTTGATAACAATTCAGATATTGAAACCATCAGTAATAACACTAATATTGATATCGAAACTGTTATCGATTTCTGCAATGCTTGTGATGCGATACAGCTTCTGAAAAATGGCGAGGTGATGGAAAAAGGAACTCATTCAGAACCGCCTGATGTTACAGCTCTTGAAAATGACACGACTGTAGAATCAGAAATTATTCGAGAACCTGAGAAACCCAAAAAATCTGGACTTATTAACTCATTATGGTCAAACCTTACCAAACCATCTTAGTTAAGGAACTCCTGATTAAGTCATGAATGATTTTGTGAAAATTAAATTTCACAAACCTCACCCAGACTTAATCAGAGGTTCCTTAATTCACTAACGTAGAAACCCAAGAGGACAAACCCATGACAAAACAAGAACAACTTGATCAACTAATTAAAGATCTACGTATGAACGTACCTGATATTACAGGCGTTATGGTCGCCAGTAGTGATGGCCTCTCTATCGCATCAGATTTTCCGGAAGAAGAAGGTGCACGTATAGCCGCCGTCGGTGCAGCCGCTTCCGGGCTGGGAAATCGAATTGCACAAAATGCTTCTCTTGGAGAAGTGAGTGAAACAATGGTTAAGGGAAACGATGGCCTGCTTTTGATCTATATGACCGGCGAAGAGGGTGTGCTTGCTATTCGTGCTCCGGCAAAAGGCAACCTTGGACTTGTTCGACTTGAGGCAAGTGGTGCCTGTGAGTCAGTGAAAAAGATTCTTGGATAAGGATAAAACCATTGAATGAAATAACGACTAAGATTCTTGACCAAATTCCTTCCAATGTTAAGTTCAGTGAAGAAGATGCAGACGTATTGATTCGAAATAAAGATAAGCTTCTCGAATGGGAAGACGGTCTAATTCAGGGTTTCTATGACTCTGTCTTTAATCACGATACAACACGTGCAGTTTTCACAGAAGGTGAACGTCCTGCCAGAGAACAAACACTTCGTGACTGGTATCAAAGAACCCTGAACGGTCCATTTGATGACAGTTATTGGGAATGGCAAACATATGTTGGCCTGGTGCATATTAAACGCAAGGTTAATAATGCAATGGTGACAGGCATGTGGGGCTGGATTGCTACTTATCTCAGTAGTAAGGCACTTGAAGAATTTCCACAGGATGAGGCACTGAAACTGGTTAAGGCTGTTCATGCTTTACAGGCCAATGTTACTGCACTGATCGTGGAAAGTTATTTAAAAAATATGTTTGTCGCCATCGATAAAGCAGCAGGACTCAATGAAGCTTTGCTTGGCCGGCTCGTTGCAACAGAGATAGACGACATGTTGGCTAACGCAAAAAGTTAATCAATACAGCCTATTCTTTTTAATCCCCTCGATTGCAAGATCGTGGGGATTTTTTTAGCTGATCAGGTTATAATTTTCAATAAAAAGACCTGCATGTTCCCATTACACGACGATAATCCTACTGAAATAAATCCTGTCATCACAATAGGATTAATTGTAATCTGTATCCTCGTCTATCTCTGGCAGACCAGTCTTGGGCAGGAATTAAGTCAGATGATGATCTATTCATTGGGTGTTATACCTGCGGTTCTACTTAATAGCACAGAACTTTCTTCTGATCTTTATATCCTGCCAGCGGAATTGACCATATTGACATCGATGTTTATGCATGGTGGGTTCCTTCATCTTGCCGGTAACATGCTCTACCTGTGGATCTTTGGAAACAATGTTGAAGATAGCATGGGGCACTTTCGCTTCATTATTTTTTATCTACTTTGCGGAACAGCGGCGGCATTAACTCAAGCATTTATTGACCCTGCTTCTGAAATACCCATAATTGGAGCCAGTGGGGCAATTTCTGGAGTCCTCGGCGCCTACTTATTACTGTATCCGCACGCAAAAGTTCTTGTCATCATTCCTATTATCGTATTTATACAAACATTTCGTATTCCGGCTATGTTTGTTCTGATCTTCTGGTTTCTGATGCAGCTATTGAGTAGCTCCAGTGCTGTTCCTGGCGAAGGTGGAACAGCCTGGTGGGCACATATCGGTGGCTTTATTGCTGGTATGGTATTGATCCCTTTTTTCAAACATCAGCATGTTCCACTTTTTCACCCTGCAACTAAATAAAGAAACCTTTGATCAATTCATAGATTCCTGAGTATGATCTAAATCGTCCTTAACACGATGTTTTTTGTTAGACTAAACTAAAAAGTATCTAATGTTATAAGGAGGTAATCATGAGCACCTTTAAATTAATTCTCTGCCCAGTCGATTTTTCTGACACGTCAACTCACGCACTTGAAACAGCAATTGAGTTGGCAAAACAACTCAACACAAAAATTCATCTACTGCATGTTTATCAATATCCGGCTTTTAGTATGCCAGAAGCAGATCTTGCAACACCGATCGATATATCGATACAAGATGACTATATAAAGCGACTGAGAAAACAATTAGATGACTTGTGTAGTAAATATTCCGATTCTGGTATCGCGGTTGATTCAACATTAGCCGAAGGCGTACCCTATGTTGAAATTGTTCAAGCTGCAAAAGATATCAATGCCGATCTGATCGTTTTGGGTACTCATGGCCGTACTGGGCTATCTCATATGCTATTAGGAAGCGTAGCAGAAAGAGTTGTCAGAAGTTCTGTCGTCCCTGTTTTATCTGTGCCTGATAAGTCATAGACATTTCTTAATAAAAAATGCTGACTATCGTTATGGCTCTACACTGTGAAGCCAGTCCTTTAATTTCAAAATATAAACTAAAAAAAGTCACTGAAGTTCACCACTACCAGTATTATCAAAATAATAAAATCAATCTGGTCATTTCTGGTGTCGGTAAAGCTGCATCAGCGAGTGCTACCGGTTATAGTCATGCAATCAATGGTTCACCTCCACACACAGCCTGGTTAAATATTGGCATGGCTGGCCATACGGATTTTGATATTGGCTGCGGATTTTTAGCCAATAAAATTCATGATCGCTCAACACAACAAACATGGTTCCCTTCTATTGTTTTTGAGCCGCCATGTATAACAGACAAACTACTCACTGTTGATCGTCCTGATAGTAAATATCAGCTTAACGGTGGTGTTGATATGGAAGCTTCCGGTTTTTATGCGACTGCCAGCCGTTTTACGACGAATGAACTGGTTCAATGTTATAAAGTTGTCTCAGATAACCAACGTTCACCCATGAAAAAAATATCTACAAAAGAAGCTACTGATCTGATTCAGAAAAAATTAGACGATATTAACTTCCTGGTTGAACAGTTATTAAATGCCCGTCATGCACTCTCTGCCCTCTATGAGTCACCCATCATGTTTGATGAAATTTGTGACCGGATCAAGTTGTCCCACACAGAACAATTACAAGTAAAAGATCGGCTAAGAAAACTTTATCTTCTCAACCCGAACGCTTTAACGAATAAAGCAATTCTGGAGAATCAAAGCTCAGCCAGAAAACTTCTTAGCACACTTGATCACATTATCGCCAGGCAGGAAATAAGTTTTCCCTGATGATTTCGACCATCTATATTGAAAACGAGATCTGTGATCATCCTGTGACCAGAAAAGTTCTTTCCCGTTTTACAAATGTAAATATCATTGAATGCGATCGCTATACAGAAATCTTCAATCGAAAAGCACAAAACTTTCGTCTTCAAAAAAAGAACCCTTCCCTGATCCTGGCTAAAAAGCATAGTGGTTTTGTACTTGAAGCACCGGATGATTATGGAATTGAAGGCGATAATAATTATTATTTTTCACACATGCTGAATTGTATTTATGACTGCCGATATTGTTTTTTACAGGGCATGTACCGATCAGCACACTACGTTTTGTTTGTGAATTACGATAATTTTACTGAGGAAATTGGAAACAAATTAAAAAGCCATCCAGATGAAGAAGCCTGGTTTTATTCTGGTTATGACTGCGACAGCCTGGCGCTGGATCCCGTAACAGGTTTTGCTGATTTTATCCTGTCTTTTTTTCGATCACAGCCAAAGGCTCATCTGGAGTTTCGGACTAAAAGTACACAGATCAGATCACTACTTAAATCCGACCCGATAGATAATTGTGCGATCGCTTTCAGCCTCTCACCTGAAAATATTACACAGGTACTCGAATCAAAAACACCATCATTATTCAACCGTCTTGATGCAATGAAAAAGTTACAACAGGCAGGCTGGAATGTCGGGATACGATTTGAACCTTTGATCTATATGGATGATTATAAAACTCATTATAGTCAATTATTTTCAACCGTGTTTGATCAACTGGATGCTGATCAACTTCATTCGATCAGTGTAGGTTCTTTTCGCGTACCAAAAGGGTACTTCAAAAATATGGTCAAACTTTATCCGGATGAAAAACTGTTTGCCGGGCCTCTTGAAGAAAGTGATGGAATGATCGCTTATCGACTTGAGCTACAGGAAGAAATGCTGACCTGGTGCTCACAACAAATTACAGATCAGGCTCCTTCCTGTCATCACTATCAATGTCGAAACTGATTCTGTTTGGTAGTGTAACCTGAACTCAAAATTCCGTAACGGTCATTCTGACGACGCAGGAGGAAAAATCTCAAAGGTTTATGGCATTTTTGGGTCAGGACTTATCTGTTGATTGCACGACTTTGACATGGAGAACCTTCGCTATGGTTCATAATGACCTGATCAGCGCACTTCCCGCTTATAGATAAACGCATCGTTACCTGAGTAAATCCCAAAACTTGCTGTTGCTTTTGGTTCAAGACGATTAGCTTCACCAACAGGTCGTCCCCAATCAAATTCAAGCCAGGTTGGTGCATCCAGTGTCACACCTAACGATCCTGTATTTCCTGCTCCAGGTGCTGAAAGGGTTAGCGTTGATTCTCCAGCAATCAAAGGCGACAAGCTTTTCGTTAACAAGGCAGGGTTTAAAGTGTCTAGCATTTCAAGTGGTAATAATGAAAATGACGAACAATTGTCATCCAGATGCGATATAAAGTCTCCTGTTCCACTATCATAAACCTGTAGCTTGATCGGCAATACTAAATCCACCAATTCTGATCCAAACGCGCTCTCGATCATTAAGCGCCCATAACGCATATTCACCGCAGTCGGTTCCAGAATCTCTGTGGTAGAGAAGTTATCTGTCACACCATCACTGTCTGTAATACTGCCAATAACGAGATCAATATCACTGTTAAAAATACCAACCGGTGAGTTATTTCGATCATAAGTAAACTGATCAGGACCCAATGTATATTTGAAAACTCCATTACTCACCGTTGAAAAAGAAGCCGTTGCCTGTTGATGTGAAACCGGCATTGCGTTGGAACTATCCTGACTAACCGGGAGAATAGAGACACCACTTATCCCAAGTTTTGCAAAATTTCCGCTGTAATTCTGTGTTGTCGAACCCGTTAGATTTTTTGCTTCGATCTGGAACTCAGGCTGATTGCCAGAAGCATAACCAAAGGGTTGTCCAATGTAAGTAAATCCACCCGACGGACACATGGCTTCCAGCGCACCGGAAAGTTTGTTGGAGATGATAAAATGATGGGGCACGAAACGCCCGATATTCCCAGAAGTGGCTGTGACATTGCCTGCCCCGAGATAGGCTCCATCCGCGACAGAGGCAGACAAACTGATGATACCCACATCATCCCAGTTATAGAGTCCACGGAAAAGGCCACCCGTTTGTAAAGCCAATGAGCCTGACAATGAGCCTGAATTTCCACCGGATGGCGCAATGAGCGTATGGTTCAGACCTATTCCTTCGGGTACAGTTTCCTTTCCATAATTCGGTGTGATCACACCCTCTGAATTGATTGCCTCAACCTGGATTTCAAAATCATCGCCTGCCGCAACAAACATG
>JALSSM010000441.1 GCA_026984275.1 Gammaproteobacteria bacterium | reverse complement strand
TGGCGATCTGATGAACAAATCAGGAATTCGGCAATGGAATAATGGACTCATTGAGCTTAATCATTATGCTGAAAAATTGGCATTAAGCCGTTTGAAAGACATACCGGATGGAAAATACTGCTTCACAGACTTTATGGATGATGATGGACAAGGGCAAACGAATATTCCTGTTTCTGTCACTGTAAGTTGCTTCCAAAATACATTTGAGGTTGATTTCTCAGGCACGGCAGATCAGTTAACGGGTAATATAAATTGCCCGCTCTCCGTTACGGCAGCAGCCGTCTATTATGTTTTTTACTGTTTGATGCCTGATAACACACCCGCATGTGAAGGTTGTTTTCGTCCAATAAAACTCAACGCTCCAGAAGGTAGTCTTGTTAATGCAACATTCCCTGCTGCTGTCGCTGCAGGAAATGTCGAAACAAGTACTCGAATAGTTGACGTCATTCTGGGTGCATTGGCTCAGGCTATCCCTGATCAAATTCCCGCTGCTAGCCAGGGGAGTATGAATAATATCGCCATGGGTTCAGGAAACTGGGCTTATTATGAAACACTGGGCGGTGGTATGGGTGCCAATAAACACGGATCTGGATTCAGTGCTGTGCAAACCCATATGACAAACACGCTAAATACCCCTGTTGAAGTTCTTGAAATGACGTTTCCGCTGCACATTATTCAGTATGCCATTCGAAAAAACTCAGGAGGCAACGGTTTCTTTCCGGGTGGTGATGGTCTGATCAGAGAATATCAGTTTCTGGATAATACAACAGTCAGCCTGTTAACCGAACGACGTACGAAACAGCCCTGGGGATCTGGCGATGCTGAAGCGGGTCTTTGTGGACTTAACCTGTTGAATAATCGTCAAATACCCGGCAAAACAGTCATGGATGTGGAAACAGGCGATCGGCTTGAAATCCATACCCCTGGAGGTGGTGGTTGGAGTCAACAGTAAAATAATCATTTAACTTATTCCAAATCCCGACTAAAATAGTCGAGAATATTCTTTTTACTAATTTCAGGATACTAAATGGACATTATTGAAAGCATCAAAGAAACTGTTGAAAATACACCTATCGTACTTTTTATGAAAGGCAGCCCCCAACTTCCACAATGTGGTTTTTCTGCTCGAACAGTGGAAGCTCTGAAAGCTTGTGAGGTGGAATTTGCTTATGTGGATGTTCTGGAAGAACCCGCTGTGCGTCAAAACCTGCCTCAGTATTCTAACTGGCCCACCTTCCCACAACTTTTTGTCAATGGAGAACTCGTTGGTGGTTGTGATATCGTGCTTGAATTATTTGAACAGGGTGAGTTACAGGAAATCACTCAGAATGCGGTAAAACAGCAGTCATAAATGATGTTAAGCAAAAAGTATGTGGCAGATCACACTGTCACATACTTTTAAGACTAGCCAGACCAGTCAACCCTGAGTTTTCCACAGGGATAGTCTGACTAACTCATGCAGCGAGTGCTGAGATAGCGCCTTTCACTGCTTCTGCCAATTCATTGGCAAGCTTCTTAACCTGAGCACCATCCTGACCTTCAACCATGACACGTACGAGCGGTTCTGTTCCAGATGGACGAAGTAAAACCCTGCCTGTCTTACCTAACTCGGCTTCAACTTCCTTCACAGCATTTTTTACACTTTCAAGTTCCATCACATTGACTTGCTGGCTTAATTTTACGTTAACCAGTGTCTGAGGATATTTACTCATACCCGACTTGAGGGTATTGAGAGACTGGCCTGAACGCACCATCGCATCTAAAACCTGTAAAGCTGACACGATTCCATCACCAGTCGTTGTCATATCCAGGCAAATGATATGGCCTGAGGATTCACCGCCCAGAGTCCAGTCATTTTCATGTAACATTTCCATGATGTAACGATCACCAACGTTAGCACGTTTGAAATCCAGCCCCAGCGTTCGGACGGCATGTTCAAGTCCCAGGTTGCTCATTAAAGTTCCAACAACCGCACCATTCATACCACGTGCCCTCTGGCGTTCACGAGCAATAATAAATAAAAGTTCGTCTCCATCAAGAATATCACCATGATGATCAACCATGATCAATCGATCACCATCGCCATCCAGAGCGATGCCCAGATCAGCTCCCTGGGAAACAACGACAGACTGTAATTCTTCCGGGCTGGTCGCACCACATTCTTCATTAATATTGAACCCATCAGGTGAAGAGCCAATGGTAATGACCTCTGCACCTAGTTCTTTAAATACATCGGGAGCAATTTTATAAGTTGCACCATTAGCACAATCGACAACGATTTTAAGTCCATTCAGATTTGCACCAATACCAAAAGTACTCTTACAAAATTCAATATAGCGCCCCTCTGGATCTCTTACCCTGTGTGCTTTTCCAAGTTTGTTAGAAGGAGCCACTTTCATGGGTTGATCAATCATGTCTTCAATGGCAATTTCTATATCATCAGCCAGCTTTCGACCTTCAGCTGAAAAGAATTTAATACCATTATCATGATATGGATTATGGGAGGCGCTGATCACAATACCTGCCTGTGCACGAAAGGTACGAGTTAGATAGGCAACACCCGGCGTAGGCATAGGCCCCAGCAGCATACTATCGACACCCGCCGCGGACAGACCAGCCTCCAGGGAAGATTCAAACATATAACCAGAGACACGTGTGTCTTTTCCGATGAGAACACGACTATTCCCCTGTTCTGCCAGAACTTGTCCTGCTGCCCAGCCAAGCTTCATCACAAAATCAGGGGTGATCGGATAACTCCCTACTTCACCGCGAATACCATCCGTTCCAAAATATTTTCTATTATTTGCCATTAGTATGTCTCCTGACATTTTTGTTATTTCTGTCACCCGTTGATTGAGAGTAGCGGCAGAGATAGCAAAAAATTAACTTGCTCAAGTCGATTAATGAGTAACTATAAGCAGGATAATACGCAAATTATTGCATTCGAAAAGTAAACTTCAGCAAGTTCAACGTTCTTAAACGGTTGTTAATGATAATTAATGTAAACTGGCAGGATCTCCATCTCCAACCTGATCATCTTTTTTATCATCGTCTGAAGTTTTTTCAGTTACAGTCAGCCCACCAGAAGGTTCACCTTTGTCATCATCTGTCCAATCGGCTGGCGGTTTAGGGATTTTACCTTCCATGATGTCATCAATCTGTTCTGAGTCGATGGTTTCGTATTTCAACAAAGCGTCTGCCATCAGGTGTAATTTATCGATATTCTCCTTAAGCAGTTTTTCTGCACGCTGATAATTTCTATCAATAAAACCACGAATTTCTTCATCAATCGCCCTTGCAGTACCATCAGAGACCTGTTTATGTTGTGTCACTGAACGTCCAAGAAAAACTTCATCTTCATCTTCAGTGTATGTCAGGGGTCCAAGACGTTCTGACAAGCCCCATTTGGTTACCATACTTCTGGCAATTTCAGTCGCACGTTCAATATCATTTGAAGCACCGGTTGTGACATGATCCGAGCCAAAAATCATTTCTTCTGCAATACGTCCACCATACATGCTGGAAATCTGGCTCTCCAGACGTTCCTTGGTATAACTCAGACGATCTTCCTCAGGAAGGAACATGGTCACGCCCAGCGCTCTTCCCCGTGGAATAATACTGACTTTATAGACTGGATCATGAGAAGGAACCAGTCTGCCAACAATGGCGTGTCCTGCTTCGTGATAAGCGGTTAATTTCTTCTCATCATCATTCATGACCATGGACTTCCTTTCCGCGCCCATCATGATTTTATCTTTGGCCTTTTCGAAGTCTTCCATTGTTACAAGCTTTTTATTTGCTCTGGCAGCGAATAAAGCAGCTTCATTCACAAGATTGGCCAGATCAGCCCCGGAGAAACCCGGCGTTCCTCGTGCCAGAAGACCTGGTTTAACATCATCTGCAACAGGTACTTTTCTCATGTGTACGCGTAAGATTTGATCACGACCACGAATATCAGGTAACGGAACGACGACCTGGCGATCAAATCGGCCGGGTCTTAATAGGGCAGAATCTAGTACATCGGGACGGTTTGTTGCCGCAATAACAATCACCCCTTCATTACCTTCAAAACCATCCATTTCAACCAGTAATTGATTCAAAGTCTGTTCGCGTTCATCGTGTCCACCACCGAGACCGGCGCCACGTTGTCGACCGACTGCATCAATTTCATCGATAAATATAATGCAAGGTGCATGTTTTTTGGCCTGCTCAAACATATCTCGAACACGTGAGGCACCGACACCCACGAACATCTCTACAAAGTCAGAACCGGAAATAGTGAAAAAAGGTACTTTTGCTTCACCAGCAATAGCTTTGGCCAACAATGTTTTACCTGTTCCGGGAGAACCAACAAGTAGAACGCCACGAGGAATTTTGCCGCCCAGTTTCTGGAATTTCCCCGGATCACGTAAAAATTCAACCAGTTCAGCGACTTCTTCTTTCGCTTCTTCTACGCCCGCAACATCGTTGAAGGTCACTTTAACCTGATCTTCTCCAAGTAACCTTGCCCGGCTTTTACCAAATGACATGGCACCTCGACCACCTCCACCACCTTGCATCTGGCGCATGAAAAATATCCAGACACCAATCAGGAGCAAAATCGGGAACCATGAGATCAGGATCTGTAACAGAATGCTTTCTTTTTCCGGTGGAGCCGATTTTATTTCAACATTATTCTTCAACAAATCTCCGATCAGTGCCTCATTATCTGTTTCAGGGTTATAGGTGCGAAAATAAGAACCATCATTCCTTTTACCGACAATGGTTCCCTCTCGCTTATCAATTAAAACTTCCTTGATCTGCCCCTTTTTCACATCCGAAATGAATTCAGAATACCCAAGATCATTTTTTGCACTCTGAGGAGGATCAAAGTTATTAAAGACCATCATCAAGACTAACGCAATGACGATCCAGAGAATCAGATTTCGTGCCATATCATTCATGAACAGAGTTACCTCGTGTGTGCAACCTTTTCCATTGACTGCACAAAAAATTTTAGAAATTACATTTAACTACATATTGTAAGACCTTCCAAGCACATATAGTTCTCTGGAACGGTCTCTGGATGATTTTGGTTTCTTTATGACAACTGTTTTAAATTGACTACGAACCTCTTCGATAAACTCATCAAAGCCTTCGCCCTGAAATGCTTTTGTGAGAAAATCCCCACCGGGTTTCAAGATCCGGCTTGCACAATCAAGTGCCAGTTCAACCAAAACCATCCCTTTTGGTTGATCAACAGCGTTTACACCACTCATATTGGGGGCCATATCCGAAATTACAAGGTCTACGGCTGAATTATTTAAGGTGGACAGGAGCTGATCAAGCACAGATTGTTCCAGAAAATCACCCTGGATAATCGTTGCATTAAACACTGGTGCCATTTCCAGAATATCCAGCGCAACCACATGACCCGATTCACCCACAAGTTTGGCAGCGATCTGAGTCCAACCACCCGGGGCAGCCCCCAGATCGACAACTTTCATACCCGGTTTGATCAGTTTCAGCTTGTCCTGCATCTCCAGCAGTTTAAATGCCGCACGTGATCGATAACCTTTTTTTCTTGCTGCCAGTACATATTGATCAGATTCGTGTTCTTTTAACCACCTCTGACTACTGGCGCTTTTATTCTTCTTACTCGTAGCGGATCTCCAGAATCTCGTATTCGATAACACCACCCGGAGCATTCACTTCAATAACATCTTCCTCTTCTTTACCGATCATCGCTCTGGCGATAGGAGATTGAACCGATATGCGCCCTGCTTTTATATCAGCCTCGTCTTCACCAACTATCTGGTATTCAATTTCGGACTCATCTTCAAGATGCAATAATTTTACTGTTGCACCAAAGACGATCTTACCACCCGCATCAACAGTGGATGGATCAACAATGACTGCATTTGATAGTTTCCCTTCAATATCACGAAGGCGTCCTTCGATAAAACTTTGTTGTTCTCTGGCTGCATGGTATTCAGCATTTTCTTTGAGATCACCATGTTCTCTTGCTTCTGCAATAGCCTGAATCACTTTTGGGCGTGCGACTGTCTTGAGTTCTTTCAACTCTTCTTTCAATTTTTCTGCACCTCGCAGAGTCATGGGTGCTTTATCCATGACCAATCTCCTGATGCAGTGTTTGTAAACAGTTTACACCTAGAACATCTTCTTCTTTCATCGCCTGAACCATGGCATAGGCACCCGTCATTGTTGTTGTATAAGGAACTTTATGATCCAGTGCCGAACCCCTGATCGTATATGAATCAGAGATGGCCTGTTTCTTTTCACTGGTTGTATTCACGATAAAATTAATCTCGTCATTTTTGATCAGGTCAACAATATGTGGCTGTCCTTCCAGAACCTTGTTGATTTGTTTACAAGTAATGCCAGCATTCGTCAAATTCTGTTGGGTACCCGTCGTGGCAATTAATTCAAAACCAAGTTCCTCAAGTTGGCGTGCAACTTCAATGGCCTTATCCTTATCATTTTTACGAACACTGATAAAGGCTGTTCCTTTCGTCGGAAGTTTCATACCAGCACCTTGTTGTGATTTGGCAAACGCTTCACCAAAGGTTTTGCCCACGCCCATCACTTCTCCAGTAGATTTCATTTCCGGCCCCAGCAATGGATCAACACCCTGGAATTTTACAAATGGGAAGACAGCCTCTTTTACTGAATAATAAGACGGTATCTTCTCCTCAGTAATACCCTGCTCTTTTAGTGTTTTTCCTGCCATACAGGCGGCGGCAATATTGGCCAGCGGCAAGCTTGTTGCTTTTGAAACAAACGGTGCTGTTCTTGATGCACGGGGATTAACCTCCAGCACATAGATATCTTCACCCTGGATGGCAAACTGCACATTCATTAAACCAACAACTTTCAAGGCTTTTGCCATTGATCGAGTCTGTTTCTTTATCTCTTCCTGAATTTCCAGGCTGAGATGATGTGGTGGTAATGA
>JALSSM010000440.1 GCA_026984275.1 Gammaproteobacteria bacterium | reverse complement strand
ACCATCATTATTCTGTTTCATCCGTCTAATCATCGGGATTTTAAGAACGATTACAAGGGTTTCGTAACTCAATTTTATGTCGATGCTTTTCCTGACTTACTAAGCTATACAAGATTTCTGGAAGTAATGCCCAGCATGTTGGTTCCGTTATGAAGCTACTTTTCCTAGCTCAAAGGCCCCAACCGGCATTGCTTTTGTTGATTCAATTAGCTTAAAGGTCTGCCACAATCTACGTATTCTACGCCACCGTGTTTTTGAGGGGGTTGCTAAACGTGGACGGGGGGACAAAGGCTACATTGGCTAGGCTTTAGCCGGTGATTTGTTTGATAAAGAGGTGGAATGATCTCAGATGTCCGGAAAAACATGAAGGTAAAAAGCAATTTCACTTTGGGGCAATTTTAGGATGCCCCCTTAATTTCTCAAAAGCTTTATTAGTCGTAAAGAATACCTTTCCCGATAATGATGTAAGTAAGGGGGAATCGCTTAACTTATCATAGACCGGCCCTTTTATTTCAGCGAAATGAAGCATGCATCCCTGTTCAAACAAATCTCGGTTCAGTTCGGTAAGCACTTCCATAGCTGTGGTATCCACCATATTGACGGCATTCATTACCAATACAAGATCTGTGATCTCATTCACTTTCGACAACTCGTTACTAATTCGTGCTTCAACTGCATTCAGATTGCCGAAAAACAGGCTTTCATCAATACGTAGAAATAGCACTCCTGGAATAGTTTCAACTTGATGACGAGCTATGTTCCGGAAATGCTCTGTTCCCACGATACGTCCAATTACTGCAATATGTGGAATACTGACACGATAAAGTAAGGTAACAAGTGACAGGCTAACACCTAATACAATTCCGCCTTCCAACCCTAATACAATGACTCCACAAGCTGTACCTAACAGAGCAAGTGCATCTGCTTTATCGTATAACCAAGCATGTTTAAATGATTTAAGATCTACCATACTAATAGCTGCAACCATAATATTGGCAGCAAGCACCGTCAGTGGCAGGCGGGCCAACCAATGTGATGCGCCCGCGACAATCGCCATCATAAAAAATGCTGATACCATACCTGCTAGTGGTGTCTGTGCCCCTGATGCCACATTAACAGCTGAGCGCGATACACCACCGCCAACCGGCATTCCTCCATAAAATGCAGCGACAACATTTGATGCTCCAAGACCGACTAATTCTGCATTAGGATCAATACGTTCTCGACGTTTAATTGCTAGAGATTCGGCTATCGATATGCCTTGCACCATACCAATCAATGCCATCAGTAAGGCGGGCACGGTAAGTGTTTTAACGGTATCGTAACTGGGAAAAAAGAATTCAAAACCTGGTAAGCCTTCCGTTATATGCCCAACTACGACCACCTCTGCTGTAGTATCAAGATCAAAATAAACCACCAACAGCGTTGCCAGAAAAACAATTAATAATGGTACCAGTCTGGCAATGAATGCTCCTTGGTTACGGCTCAGCCCAAAACGAGTCAGTAATGAAACCAGATACTTGCGAGACAGAATCAGTATCAAAAATGATGTAAATCCCATCATCATCGTCATATGATTATTATGTGGGAGTTGCTGCATTAAGGCATTGAACAGGGCACCAATTTCTTCACCCGGATAAGAAATCCCCAACAATGATTTGAATTGACTAATAACTATAAGTACAGCCGCTCCAGATATAAAACCACTAATCACGGGCCGGCTTAATAATTGTGATAAAAAACCCAATCGAAACCAACCAAAAAGTAACAACATAATGCCTGAAAACAGTGCAAGACTGGCTGACAGCATAATGTATTCTGACGAACCGGGTATTGCCATTGGACTTAAAACGCTATACGTCATAATAGCCGTTATAGCCACAGGTCCCACTGCCTGCACCATACTGCTGCCAAACAATATATAGGCTAAAACAGGGAAGATGCTGACATATAGGCCAAAATGTGGTGGCAGACCTGCTAATAAGGCATAAGCTAAGCTTTGTGGTATCACCAGAATAGTGAATATTACACCCGCCACCATATCATGGCTTAAGTTTTTCTGCTGATAATGTTGTAACCAGCCAGGAAGAATTTTATTTACTATTTTCATTCAAATAATCTTATTTGGTTCTATTATTATTTTTCTAAACCTGGGCACTTAGAGTCAAGTCGCTTGCTTCATAATACTTATCGATCTTTTCCTCTAATATGTCATGTCAACAAAGAAGAGAATCACTATTTTCGAGAACACTAAAAGAAAACCTGACAGATTTTCTTCAGTGTGGAGAAACGCACACCCTTAACTTTACCGGTGCCCAGTAGTGATAAGTTCTGCTTGGTAATACCAATTTCAGTGGCAAGTTCTTTACCTCGAATCTTACGTTTAGCCAGCATGACATCCAGGTTAACAACAAGAGGCTTTGAGATCCCCTAAATAAACTGCTTGTTTTGATATTATGATGAAAAAGTGGAAGAGAACCCCTGATCAGGAAAATCCTGATCAGGGAGGCTTCAGATTAAACCAGTAGTGGTGCGATCACGAGTGAGACGATCGCCATGACGTTGATGAGGATGTTCATGGATGGACCTGATGTATCCTTAAACGGATCGCCAACGGTATCTCCAACGACAACCGCTGTGTGTGTATCAGTTCCTTTACCACCAAGATTACCTTTTTCAACATATTTTTTGGCGTTGTCCCATGCTCCACCGGCATTGGCCATCATCAGTGCCATCAACACGCAGCAGATCAAAGCACCACCGAGCATCCCACCGAGAGCTTCTGGCCCCAACAGGAAGCCAACGACGGCTGGTGAGGCAACAGCCAACACACCGGGGAGCACCATTTTTTTCAGGGCTGCGGTGGTTGCAATATCGACACATTTTTCTGTATCTGGCTCTGCTTCACCTTCCATCAATCCGGGTATCTCTTTAAATTGACGTCTGATTTCCTTGATCATATCGAAGGCTGCATCACCCACTGCGGTCATGGTGATGGCGCTAACGACAAAAGGAAATATTCCACCGAGGAACATACCCGCCAGTACATGTGGATTATTCAGTTCCAGCGCAAAATCTGCTTTACCATGATGAATGGTTTCTATGTAGGCGCTGATCAGAGCGAGTGCAGCAAGCGCGGCCGCACCGATAGCAAAACCTTTACCGATTGCTGCGGTGGTATTGCCCAGCTCATCAAGAGAGTCTGTAATTTCACGAGTATCTGCACCCATGCCACCCATCTCGGCTATGCCACCCGCGTTATCTGCAACCGGCCCATAGGCATCGATGGCCATTGTAATCCCAACCGTAGCCAGCATGCCGACGGCTGCGATCGCAACCCCATACAAACCAGCAAGGCCGCTGGCGACAAGGATAATTCCGCATATCGTTAAAACAGGAACAACGGTCGACTGCATACCGACTGCAAGACCTGCAATCATAACGGTTGCTGGTCCAGTTTCACCGGCTTTTGCAATCCGTCTGATGGGAGCAGCAGATGTATAGTATTCGGTCACAAGACCGATAATGATCCCACCCAATGCGCCAACAAGCACAGAACCCCAGATTTTTGTACTCAGTCCCATAGCAAAGATCACGATCAATGCTGTGACGATAAACAGAATTGAGGCACCGATAGTACCAATACGCAAGGCCACTTCAGGTGACTTGCTGGCAAAATGTTTGACCAGAAAAATACCACTCATGGAGCAAATTAACCCCAAAGAGGCCAGTGCCAGTGGTAAAAACATGAGTTGTGATTGTTCTGCACCCAGCTGTGCGAGAGTGGTTGCTGTCATTGTTGATGAAAGAGCAATTGTCGCGATCATTGCGCCACAATAAGATTCGAAAATATCTGATCCCATGCCAGCCACATCACCAACGTTATCACCCACATTGTCCGCGATTACGCCCGGGTTTCTGGGATCGTCTTCAGGGATACCCGCTTCGATCTTACCCACCAGATCAGCACCGACATCAGCACTCTTGGTAAAAATACCACCACCAACACGAGAGAAGAGTGCGACACTGGATGCACCCATACCAAAACCATGAATAACATGTGCTGTATGTGGATCACCACCAAACAAAAGATAAAGGAAACCAAGTCCGAGCAATCCCATTGAGGCCACTGTCAGCCCCATGATTGATCCACCAAAAAATGCGACGGTTAATGCACTGGAGGCCCCTTCATCTCTGGCCGCCACAGCGGTACGGACATTGGCCTGGGTGGCTGTGTACATACCGATATAACCCGCTCCCGCTGAGGTAACTGCCCCAATAAGGAAAGCGAATGCTGTTTTCCAGCCCAGATCAGAAAACAGGATCAGTGCCAAAACGACAGCACAAAAAATCGCAAGTATCTGGTATTCACGGCGCATAAAAACCATGGCACCTTTGTGAATTTGATCGGCTATACCAGCGATACTTCCTTCACCACCAGGATATTCTTTAACAGCTTTATACAGATACAACGCACCTCCAAGACCGAGCGTGCCAAGTAGCATTGGTAACAATGCACTAAAACTCATGTTAACCCCCTGTTAATTTTATTTTTTTAGAGGGCACACTTTATACCCACATGAAATACTGTGTAAACAGTTGTTTTCCATTTATTCCTCACATAAATCTTATTGGCGTATATAATGCGGCACTTTTTTTATTTTTATGGATTAATTTGAGGTAACAACATGGCATTAAAACAAGTTCCTGCTGGCAAAGATCTTCCTGATGATTTCAATGTGATCATCGAGATCCCCTTACGGGGCGATCCAATCAAATATGAAGTGGACAAGGAAACTGGCGCCATGTTTGTTGACCGATTCATGAACACCGCCATGCATTACCCCTGTAATTATGGCTACATCCCCGATACCTTATCCGATGATGGTGATCCTTGTGATGTGTTAGTCGTGACCGGTGTTCCTTTAATTACTGGCTCGGTGGTTCGCTGCCGTCCTGTGGGGATGCTGGCAATGACGGATGAAGCAGGAGCCGATGCCAAGATCCTGGCGGTGCCGGTGGATAAATTATCCAGCATGTATTCCAATGTGGATACACCCCATGACCTTCCGGAAATGTTACTGAATCAGATCACGCATTTCTTTGAACATTACAAAGACCTGGAATTAGGTAAATGGGTCAAGGTAGAAGGCTGGCGCGATGCCGCTGCGGCTCGTGAGGAGATTATGTCTTCTTATGAAAGGAATCAGAACGGGTAGATCAACGCTCTGATTAAGAGCTGCATGATAGCATGGAACAACCAGCACGTTGCCTCGCCCAATCGGGTCTTTTAACGGCATAGTGTTCCTGATCAGGGTGTTCATCATACGGTCTGCGAAATAATTCCAGCAACTCATTCACCATGGAAAAATCACCTTCTTCTGCTTTATCGATCGCGAGTTGAGCAAGATAATTTCGGAACACGTATTTCGGATTGACTGAATCCATCATTTCACGACGAGTTTGAACATCAGAACCATCCTCACGAACGCGTTTGATATAATTTCGTATCCAGTTACTTGTTCTTGCTTTGAAGCTATCCATCATATTTTCCGGATCATAATAAGCATCGATCAATGGCTTTATTAATTGATCATCTGTCGCCTGATTGAGTGACTGATCAAGACAATCAACCTGTGCCAGTTTGCGGAAGAAAATCGTCATGTCGGTTTCTACCAGTTGCATGATCAGAAAGAGTTCGTTAAACAGATCATCATCCAAACCGGTACGATAATTTGTTAATCCAAGTTTCCTGGCAACCGTTTCAAGCCAGTGTTGATTGAAATATTGTTCGTAGTGTTTTAGTGCTTCCTGTAAAGGTTCCACTTCCTCAATCAATGGGTAGATCGCATTGGCCAGTTGACCCAGATTCCAGTGAGCAATTTGTGGTTGTTGTCCATAACGATATCGACGATTGGTGGCATCGGTCGTGTTCGGAGTCCAGCCGGGGTTGTAATCTTCCAGCCAGCCATAAGGTCCATAGTCAATGGTCAAACCAAGGATCGACATATTATCGGTATTCATAACACCGTGTACAAAACCAACCCGTTGCCAGTGAACAATCATCTCGGCTGTTTTTTCGCAGACTTCTGTAAACCATTTCAAATAAGTTTCTTTGCAGGGTTTACCAAGATGAGGAAAATCATTGCGAATCGTAAAATCCACAAATTGTTTTAATAGATCAAGATTGCCTTGTGCGGCAAAGATCTCGAAATGACCAAAACGAGTGAATGAAGGAGCAACTCTGCAAACCACTGCACCAGGTTCAGTTTTTGGGCGGCCATCGTAAAACATGTCACGAACAACTTCTTCACCGGTAAGAATGAGGCTTAATGCGCGGGTGGTAGGGACACCGAGATGGAACATGGCTTCGCTACACAAAAATTCTCTGACGGATGATCTTAATACAGCCAGACCATCAGCTGTCCGTGAATAGGGGGTCAGTCCGGCACCTTTGAGTTGAAGTGTCCAATGTTCCCCCTTGTTGTTAAGGACTTCGCCAAGATTGATCGCTCGACCATCGCCCAGCTGTCCAGCCCAGTTTCCGAACTGGTGGCCACCATAACATTGTGCATAGGGTTGCATTCCATCCAGTTGTTCGTTACCAGAGAAAACCTGTTTAAATTGATCAGACTTACAGCTTTCCCTGTCCAGATCCAGCCGCTCAGCGACTTCTTTTGCATAGCTAACTAATTGTGGAGCCCGTACTGGCGTTGGGTTTACTTTTGAATAACAGGCACCTGTGACCTGACGAGGAAAATTTCCGGTTTCTGGATCGGCTGGCAACTCATTCAAGAAACGATTGTCGAAAATTAAATCCTTTAATGATCTATGTTTGCTGTTCACAAGAGCTTATACTTTGTGGTCATGCGAAAAATATTAGCACAGTAAATTGTGTAAAAGTCTCAAATTGAAAAAATTATTTTTTTTATTATTTTTTTTAGGTTCTATACAACT
>JALSSM010000439.1 GCA_026984275.1 Gammaproteobacteria bacterium | reverse complement strand
AAAGAAATTGCAGATGGATCTTTCCTCAATTCAAATCGATGATCTATCGAAGGGCAATTTGCTTGATGAATTAGGATTTAGTCCAAAACGTTTTCCTTTGCCACCACTTCTTGGTGAGATTATTCCGGGAAAAGCCGCTGAGAAGGCGGGTTTAAAGGCAGGCGATCTGATCGTCTCTGCCGATGGCCAGGCAATAGATTCCTGGAGTGAATGGGTGACGTATGTTCAGTCCAGACCGGAGGAAACGATACAGACAGAAATTCTGCGTGATCAGCAAAAGCTAACCATTCAGTTGACGCCGGAAAGATTTGAAAAAGATGGCAAGGTTGTTGGCAGGATTGGTGCTGGCGTTCAGGTTAAAACAATTGATGAAGCATATATAGGCATCGAAAAATATAACCTGTTATCAGCTCTGCAACAGGGAATAAAAAAGACCTGGGAAATGTCAACACTGACACTAAAGCTAATGGGAAAAATGATCCTGGGAGAAGCATCAGTTAAAAATCTCAGTGGTCCCATCAGTATCGCTCAATATGCAGGTCAGTCTGCTGATATTGGTCTCACGGCCTTCCTTTCATTCCTGGCTATTGTCAGTGTCAGTCTGGGGGTACTAAACCTGCTACCGATTCCCGTACTGGATGGTGGTCATTTGCTTTATTATCTGGTTGAACTGCTGATTGGCAAACCGGTTTCAGAATCTGTGCAGATTGCGGGGCAGAATATTGGTATCCTTTTTCTGGTCGCATTGATGAGCGTTGCCTTTTATAATGACATCATGCGACTCTTTTCCTGATTGTTGTTCCAGGGGAGGGTGTTTTTCTTAAAATAGCCTGAAAATAATGTATAAAAAAATAATAAAACACTTCAACATCCTAATATTATTAACTTTATTCTCTTCCAGTCTCTGGGCCATGGAAGAATTTATCATTCAGGATATCCGTCTTGAAGGGTTAAGTCGTGTCTCAGCGGGTAATGTTTTTAATCATTTGCCAGTTAAGATCGGTGACAAATTTAATGATCGACGTTCAAGTGAAACCGTAAAGGCTCTTTTTAAAAGTGGTTTCTTTAAAAATGTCAGTCTTGAACGTGTTGGAAATGTGCTGGTGATCGTACTCGAAGAACGGGAAGCCATTTCTAAAATTACAATGACAGGGAATGAGGACATTAAAAAAGACGATTTATTGAAAGGGTTGGCCAGTGTTGGTTTTGCAGAAGGGGAAGTTTTTAACCGTTCTTTACTGGATAAAGTCGAGCAGGAGTTACATCGCCAGTATTTTTCGTTGGGTAAGTATGGAGCAAAAATCACAACAGATGTAAAGAAACAAGATGACAATCGTGTGGAAGTGGCGATCAATATTTCGGAAGGTGAAACAGCCCGGATCAAAGAAATCAATATTGTTGGGAATACCTATTACACAGATAAACAGATTCTGAAGAAATTTGAACTTTCAACGCCCACTATGTTTTCTTTCTTCTCTAAGAAAGATCAATACTCTAAACAAAAATTGAGTGCTGATCTGGAAACCATAAAATCGCTTTATCTGGATCATGGTTTTATCAATTTCAATATTGCTTCTACCCAGGTTTCAATCACGCCAGATAAGAAAGACGTTTATATTACAATTAACATCAACGAAGGTGATCAGTTTACAATCTCAGATGTAAAACTGTCTGGTGAGTTGATAGTGCCTGAAGAAGATCTTTTTGAACATATTCTGACCCACAAAGGAGAAACATTCTCCCGTAAGGAAATTACTAAAACCAGCGCCAATTTAACCGAGCGTCTGGGCGATGAAGGTTATGCTTTTGCTAATGTGAATGCTGTTCCTGAAATCAACGATGAAACCGATGAAGTGGCACTGACCTATTTCATCGATCCAGGCAAACGGGTTTATGTACGGCGCATCAATTTCACAGGTAATACAAAAACCAGAGATGAGGTGCTTCGGCGTGAGATGAGGCAGGCTGAAGGCGGTTGGATTTCAACCAAGAAAGTCGAGCGATCAAAAGTACGCTTACAACGGCTGGGTTACTTTGAAGAAGTTAATGTCGAAACACCGTCTGTTCCGGGTACGACTGATCAGGTCGATGTTAATTATTCTGTTGTAGAAAGACCATCAGGTAACCTATTGTTTGGACTAGGTTTTTCTCAATCTCAAGGACTTATTTTTAATACCAGCGTGACTCAGGATAACTTTCTGGGCAGTGGTAAAAGGTTCTCTTTTGATTTTAATAACAGCTCAGTGAATAGAAGATTTGGACTTGGTTATACGAATCCTTACTGGACGATTGATGGGGTTAGCCGTGGTTTTGATGCTTTCTATAGAGAAACGAATGCAACAAATGCGAATATCACCCGATTTGACTCCACAGTATTTGGAGGAGGAGTCAATTTTGGTATTCCGGTAACTGAATATCAGAGATTTAACCTGGGGTTGAGTTACGAGAATACGGACATTGCAACAAATAGTCTTTCTTCCTCCGAAGTCCTCGATTTTATTGCAGCAGAGGGTAGTAAATTCGATGTATTAAGACTCAGGGGGAGTTTTGCTTTTGATACAAGGAACCGGGCTATTTTGCCTGACCGTGGTGTTTTACACCGTATCAGAGCGGACATGGCGATCCCTTTTGGGGATCTTCGCTACTATAAGATCTCCTATGACGCCCGGTGGTTTATTCCGCTTGCAGAGGACTATACCTTGTTATTGAAAGGTTCGGTTGGTTACGGCGACAGCTATGGAGAGACGGATAAATTACCCTTTTTCGAAAATTTCTATGGGGGTGGCCCTCGTTCCATCAGGGGGTTCCAGGAAAATACCCTTGGGCCAAAAGACTCAACAGGTCGTGCGATCGGTGGTAATCTGAAGCTGGTTGGAAATATCGAATTGATTCTTCCCGTGCCATTCGCCAGTGAATCCAAATCATTTCGTTTGACGGGCTTTATAGATGGCGGTAATGTCTATGATATTGATAATGATAACTTTGATATTGGTGATATCCGATATTCTGCTGGTATCTCAGGAATCTGGGTTTCACCATTTGGCGTAGTATCAGCTAGTTTTGCAAAACCATTTAATGATGACCCGACTGATCAGACGCAGACGTTTCAATTTACCTTCGGAACATCTTTTTAACTTTTTTATAATTTATTTAAAAAACCAGGAGTCATATCTTGAAGATACAAACTTTATCTAAACTGCTCATTATTTTTTCCATTGTCCTGATGCTGCCAGCAACAGCTATGGCAGAGAGTTACAAAATCGGTGTCGTTAACGCTGTGAAGGTGCTGGAATCGGCTCCTCAGGCTGCCGATGCAAAAAAACGGCTGGAAAAAGAGTTTGCTTCTCGTGATAAAAAGCTGGTCGCTGCCCAGAAAGCTGTCAAGCAAAAAGAAGACAAATTGGCTAAAGATGGAGCCATTATGAGTGAGGCTGAGCTCAAAAAACTACAGAAAACGGTTTTGGCAGCCAGACGTGAGTTAAAACGAGATCAGGACGAGTTTCGTGATGATTTAAATTTTCGTCGTAATGAAGAATTTGGCAAAATTCAGCGCCAGATTGTTCAGGCTATACAGAAAATAGCAAAAGATGGTAAGTATGATCTTATCGTGGGTGAAGGGGTCATTTTTGCCAGTAAAAAAGTAGATATCACTAATCAAGTGATCGAGCAATTGAAGAAAGGAAAATAACGCGGGCAGTTTCTGTCGTTTTCGTTTTGGCAACCCTTGAACAACTGGCAAAGCATGTTGGTGGTGAAATATCAGGTATTGGCGATGATCCGTCAAGTCTCAATATTGATCAGGTAGCAACACTGGATGATGCACAGGAAGGGCAGATTGCCTTTCTGTTTGACAGGAAATATAGAAAGTTCCTTAAAATAACACGCGCATCTGCCGTTGTTTTACGGGAACAGGACAGAGAAGCTTGTCCTGTTCCCGTCATTGTCACCAATGATCCTTATCTTGCTTATGCAAAGATTGCCAGCTTCTTGAATAAGCCTGCTGAAACCTCTGGTTCTGTTCATCCTTCGGCTGTTATTCATGAAGATTCCAAAGTGGATTTCACAGCAGATATCGCTGCGAATACAGTGATTGAAAAAGATGTTGTTATCGGTGCGAATGTTCTAATCGGACCCGGTTGTGTGATCGCTGAAGGCTCTGTAATCGGTGATTACTCCCGCCTTGTTGCAAATGTCAATATTTGCCATCATATTTCGATCGGTAAAAGAACGCTGATCCATCCCGGAGCTGTTATTGGGTCAGATGGGTTCGGACTGGCTCGCGATGGAGGAAATTGGGTCAAAATACCTCAGATTGGAAGTGTCAGTATCGGTGATGATGTTGAAATCGGTGCAAATACTACAATCGATCGTGGTGCTATTAAAGACACGATTATCGAAAATGGAGTGAAGCTGGATAATCAGGTCCAGGTTGCACACAATGTCCGTATTGGTGAAAACTCTGCACTTGCTGGATGTGTGGGTATTGCCGGGAGTGCCATTATTGGAAAACGTTGTATGTTAGGAGGTGGTGTGGGTATTGCCGGACATCTTGAAATCGCGGATGATGTTACTATTACCGGTATGAGCATGGTCACCAAATCGATAAAAGAGGCTGGCACCTATTCATCTGGCTGGTCTGTTAGAGAAGCCCGGGCATGGCGAAGAACTGTTGCAAGAGTCCATCGCCTTGACTCCATTAAAAAAGCAGAAGAATAACAACAGAAAATAATCAGGCAACATATCATGACAATAGAAATGGATATCACCAAAATCCAGAGTTTACTCCCACATCGTTATCCCATGTTATTGATCGACAAGGTCATTGACTGTGTTCCTGGTGAGTCCCTGGTTGGGATTAAAAATGTCACCTACAATGAACCTTTTTTTGTTGGACATTTTCCGAACAAACCTATCATGCCAGGTGTTTTGATCATTGAGGCTATTGCTCAAGCAACAGGTGTTCTGGCCTTTTATTCACTGAACAAAAAGGCTGAAAGTAATACACTCTATTATCTGGTTGGAATCGATAAAGCCAGATTCAAAAGTCCAGTGGAACCGGGCGACCAGCTCCGTCTGGAAGTAAAACTCACCCGTGAGATCAGAGGCATCTACCGTTTCGATGGTGTTGCAACAGTCGATGGAAAGGTGGTCGCTTCTGCAGAAATTATGACGGCAAAACAGGAAATAGACTCTTGATCGATCCCTCCGCCATCATTTCTCAAGATGCGATAATTGCTGATGATGTCACCATTGGTCCAGGTAGTGTTATTGGAGCGAAAGTTAAGATTGGTAAAGGAACATGGATTGGGCCACACGTTGTTATAAACGGTCCGACAAAGATCGGCGAAGACAACAGAATCTACCAGTTCGCTTCGATAGGAGAAGATCCGCAGGATAAAAAATTTCATGGAGAGTCTGAATCCAGACTTGAAATAGGGGACCGTAATACCATACGTGAGTTTTGTACCTTCAACCGTGGAACGGAAGAGGGTGGTGGTCTTACCAGTATGGCTAATGATAACTGGATCATGGCTTATGTTCATATCGCCCATGATTGTGTGATTGGGAATAATACCATTTTCGCCAATAATGCCTCGTTAGCCGGACATGTCGAAGTAGGCGATTTTGCCATACTGGGTGGATACACACTGGTACATCAATTTTGTAGGGTCGGGATGCATACCATTACCCGCTTTTCCACAGGAACATCAAAAGATATTCCACCCTACATCACGGCTGCATGGGATCCTGCCAAACCCAAGGGGGTTAACAAAGAAGGTTTGAAACGTAGAGATTTTTCCAATGAAACGATTAAGTTATTGCGCCAGGCCTACAAAATTATCTATAAAAAGAACCTGACGATTATCGAGGCCTGCAAACAGCTTGAAGATATGGTTGAAGAGTGTCCTGAAGTTTCCAACTTACTGGAGTTTATTCAAAGTAGTGAACGGGGCATAATTCGTTAGTGCACTGATGTTACCAGGACAAACGATAACAATGCCACATTCAGAGCGAAACTGTCGCCCCCTTCCGGCGGGCGACTGGGCTGGGTTTTGTTATTGTTTGTGTTAGTCAAGATCACAGGATGAAAATTGGTATTGTCGCAGGAGAAATCTCCGGAGATAACCTCGGTGCAGGTTTGATCCATGCCGCCAAAGCAATCAATCCAGAGATAGAGTTCGTTGGCATTGGTGGACCTGGCATGATTGAAGCAGGCTGTCAGAGCCTGTTCCCCATAGAAAAACTCTCTGTTATGGGACTGGTTGAGATCCTGAAACATTATCGTGAGCTTCACGGGATCCGTGCACAGCTGATCACCTATTTTAAAGAAAATCCTCCTGATGTCTTCATCGGAATAGACTCACCTGAATTTAACCTTGGTCTGGAAGCCAGGTTGAAGGAGATTGGTATCAAAACCATTCAATATGTCAGCCCACAAATCTGGGCATGGCGCGAAGGGCGATTACCAAAGATAGCAAAAGCAACGGATCTGATACTGGCCATACTTCCATTTGAGGAAGATTATTATAAAAAACATGACATTCCGGCCCGTTTTATTGGTCACAGCATGGCAGATAAGATTTCCGATCAGGTTCAGAAAGAACCAGCAAGAGAAACACTGGGGCTACCACAGGACAAGACGATCATTGCCCTGATGCCGGGTAGCCGAAGCAAAGAATGGCATCATCACGCGGGTGTCTTTGTTGAAACGGCAAAACTATGTATGGCTGATCATACTCATTTGCACTTCATTGCTGTGATGGTGAACCAAAAGGCCGAAGATTTTTTCAAGGATCAATTGCGACAAATCGCCCCGGATTTACCCATCACTTTTATACAAAACAATTCACTCGATGCGATTGCTGCTTCAGATGTTGTGCTCAGTGTCTCCGGAACAGCAGCGTTAGAGATCATGTTATCTAAACGCCCCATGGTGATCGCGTACCGAACATCCTGGATGACCTATAAAATTGCGAAA
>JALSSM010000438.1 GCA_026984275.1 Gammaproteobacteria bacterium | reverse complement strand
TTTTAAAAACCGTATCAGATTACCAATGCGAGTTGCCAAATCGGTTCGAGAAGTCTGGCCTGATGACCTGCCCCTGTTTGTGCGATTATCGACGACAGACTATCTGGAAAACGGCTGGGATATTCAACAATCAATCTTATTTGCAAAAGAACTAAGAATGCTTGGAATTGATTTTATCGATTGCTCTTCCGGTATGATTTCACCTGCTGAAAAGATTCCATTTGCGCCTGGCTTTCAGGTACCTTTTGCACAACAGATTAAACATGAGTCAGAAATCATAACTGGCGCTGTTGGCTTAATCACCGAAAGTGCACAAGCTGATACAATTATCAAAACTAAACAGGCTGATGCTGTATTATTAGCCAGACAATTATTACGTGATCCCTATTGGCCTCTTAATGCAGCCAGGGAATTAGGTATTGAACTGGAATGGCCAAAACAATATTCCAGAGCGAAGCCATAGAATTCATTCTATCGTTATCCAGGATAGTCCTTTATCTTTCCATCTATATTTCAGAGAAAATGAACTACCCCGCAGCAAGCTGACGGGGTATCAATCTGTGCGGATCCGCTAAAATAGTGCCAATTGATGATCACTGTGGAGCTTTTGATATTCTCCACCCTGATTTTTTACATACTGACCTATCATCGCTTCATCACCATGTTTGCCTACTGTGCTGGCAAAATAACCATCACTCCAAAATTCGCCTCCCCAAAGTTTTTTCTTAACCCAGGGACAACGTTGAAAGAGTTCTCGTGCTGTCAGACTCTTTATCGTCTGAACTATCTTCTTAACGCTATAAGTCGGTCCCGACTGAATCAAAAAATGAACAGGGTCTTTATCTGTACCAATCTCCAAAAACTTTACGTCATATCTCTGCTCAATATCCAAGCAAATATTTTTCAATTCCTCATCGACACCTTCGTCAAATACCGCTTTGCGGTACTTGGCTGGAAAACCAGGTGATACATCAAAACCGTTACATTGTGACTTTTGTGGATATATTCGCTCATCCTGCAATTTTCGCAGCAAGCTGCGGGGAATTGAACCCAAAGAGATTAAATCCATGATGATTTTTTATTATCTTGAACAGGTGACCAGCAAATTTTATCATTTATTTCAAAATACGTTTGGATTACCCACATATCAAAAGCTCATAAATGAATAAATCTTATTTTTGCTAGAATGCATTGAACATACACTATATTATAGATATTAGTTAGAGAACTAAAAACAACGTGTGTAAAGTCGTTTCATCTTACTTTATTATGCGAAAGTGTTATACCTAATGATTAAGTATTTAATATGATTAAGAACTCCACTTTTCCTGCAATTGATGATGTGAAAGCCGAGATCCGATTTGAGGAAGAAAAAGGTAGTATCTGGCTACATGATCAGCGCATGCTTCTCATGCATTCAACCTCGTTTGCAGCACTTAGAGATGAACTGTGCCAGGCTTTGGGGTTGATACGTGCCAAAGGTCTGATGTGGAGAATTGGCTACGCCGCGGGTCGTTCGGATGCCCAGCTTGCGCGTAAGATCAGACCTGATGCTACGGATGAAGAAGCTTTTGCCGTCGGTCCTCAACTTCATTCTTTGGAAGGAGTGGTTCACGTTGAGCTCATAAAAATGGAAATGGATATTTCTTCTGGACATTTTTACGGTGAATTCTACTGGGATAATTCGTTTGAGGCCGATGAGTATTTGAAAAATCATGGGATTCATACAGAACCAGTCTGTTGGCTTCAACTTGGTTATGCTGCTGGATATACCAGTGAGTTTATGAAGGTTGAGGTATTTTATAAAGAACTTGATTGTGTCGGATGTGGTGATGATCGTTGCAGAATTAAAGGAAAACCACTAGCTAAGTGGGACGATGTTGATGATCTGAAAAAGTTTTATGCCCTGGATCAGGTGGCAGAAACATTATTTTCGCTTACTAATGAGGTCCAGGAACTCAGAAGTGCTATTGGAAGTATCGGACAACCCGAAGATATTGTCAGCGAGTCAAAAGTGATTCTCGAGATTATGGAGCTTCTCGGCAAAGCTGCACAGTCGGACGTGTCTGTACTCATGTTGGGAGAGACAGGTGTAGGGAAAGATGTTTTTTCTAATTATCTGCATCGAATTGGTTCAAGATCGAAGGCACCTTTTATTGTAGTAAATTGCGCTGCCTTACCAAAGGATCTTATTGAATCTGAATTATTCGGGGTAGAAAAAGGTGCTTTTACAGGTGCGGATAAATCCAGAGCAGGTCGATTCGAACGTGCTCACAAAGGTACCTTGTTCCTTGATGAGATAGGGGAGCTTAGTAAGCAATCACAAGCTAAATTGTTACGCGTGCTACAAACGGGAGAATTTGAACGTGTGGGTGATACTCGTACACGAAAAGTAAATGTTCGTATTATTGCAGCAACGAATGCCTCACTGCAGGAAAAGGTGTCGCAAGGCGAATTCCGTGCGGATCTGTTTTATCGGCTGAATGTTTTTCCAATCTTCATTCCTCCATTACGTGAGAGGCCGGAAGATATTCCCGGACTGGCTCTAAAGTTTGTTAGTAAATATGCGATCAAACACAATAAAAGAATAATGGGTATTTCAAAAGACCTGATGCAAAAGCTAGTCATTTATTCTTGGCCGGGGAATATCCGTGAACTACAAAATCTGATCGAACGGGGTGTGATCCTTACGGATAACGATGAAAAAATTAGCAGTCCTTCTCTAGGTGCTGGTTTACAAGGGACAATATCCGTCTCTCAAGCCTTGGGTGGTGGCGATCAATTGAGTCCTTTAGTGAACTCAAAGATGGATCCGGTCGATGCCGTTATTACATCTGGAATGGGGTTTGAAGATCTGGAAAAACAAATTCTAGAAAAAACATTGTCACAAGCAAAAGGTAATGTGGCAAGAGCAGCACGCATTCTAGGCATGACAGCCCCTCAATACAGATATCGTTTGAAGAAATATAACCTCAATCTTGAAGAAGGATAATTCTGGACTATTCGATATTTATTGAATTAGTTAAATGTACTCGAATGCTCTCAACCATCAATCAATGTGAGCATATGATGATATAGTTTTCATCATTAAGCTCTCATAATATTTGATAACCAATTGATTTATAAGAATATTTAACAATGGTGTATTCTGGCACGTGCTTTGCAAACGCTGTTAAGGCAAAAAAAGAAATATAAGATTTGTGGACACATAAAATATTTCAAGAATAAAAATAAATTCAAAAGGAGATGTGATCAATGAAAGCTGCTATCTATTACGGAGCGAAGGATATCCACACTACGGATATTGCTGATCCTGGACTAGAAGAACCTCATGGTATCCTCGTTAAAGTTAATGCGACTTCTATTTGCGGGTCTGATTTACATCTCTATCGGGGTTCAATGGATCCGATTATGGAGAAAGGTAGATCACAAACAGGTCATGAGTTAATTGGAGAAATCGTTGAAACTGGTTCTGACGTCAATAAATTCAATGTAGGTGATCGTGTCTCGATGGCATATTCTTGCTCTTGTGGCGATTGTTATATGTGTAATGTCGGGCAGACAGCGCATTGCGAAACAACTCAAAAAGCAGTTTATGGTTTCGGTGTGCCGTTTGGCGATATGAATGGAACACACGCTGAAGCGTTGGTGCTTCCTCATGCAGACGCACATGTGATCAAAGTACCGAAAACAATTTCCGATGCTGCAGCACTCACTCTTTCCTGCAATCTACCTTCAGCGATCATTGCCAACAAACTTGCAGATATTCAGCCCGGAGAAAAAGTTGCTCTGATTGGGTGTGGACCTACAGGTCTGATGAGTCTGGATATTGCGCTGAAAAAATCGCCGGGTAATGTTGTTGCGCTTGATCCGGTCGCACATCGACGTGCTGTAGCAGCGAAAAAAGGAGCGATCGTTATTGATTCGACCTTAGACGATGCTAAAGAACAAGCACTGGCACATTGTGAAGGACGCGGGTTTGACAAAGTGATCGAAGTAGTTGGATCGCAGGAGTCACTACAAATGAGTTTGGATCTTATACGTCCCGGAGGCACCATTGCTGCCATAGGCGTGTTTTGTGATCAGGAATTTAATCTGGTACTTGCAGATGTTTTTCTGCGAGATATCACTTTGCATATGAATGGTTTTGCAAACGTACAACCGTATATGGAAGAAGGGTTGAACCTGATGGAGCAAGGTGAGATTAATCCAGATGAATATTTCTCACATGATTTTGCGTTGGTAGATATCGATAAAGCATTCAAGATGTTTTATGACAAATCGGACAATGCGATGAAGATGTTGATTCGACCCTGACAAATGAGCTTGTCCGAAGAGAAAATGGTTGATGAATTACAGCGTTACGTACGCATCACGGGAACCCTAAACGAGAAATTTGTAGAGTTTGATTTCTCGATTGATGATCCAAACATGTTTGTCGAACTGGTTCTTCCGTTTGATCAGTTTCAGGACTTTTGTAAGAAAAATAATGTTAAGCACCTAAGTCGGGAACAAAAGGTTGCAGTTGATTATGATCAGCTCAAATGGCGTTTCGGGAAGCCTGGAATTAAAGATGACTAGTACACAGAATAGTCAATGAAGATTGATGTCAAATAATAATATGGAGTTCATGTCAAATGAGTATTGAAATTTCGGCAAAATCTATAACACCCATCAGGAAAAACTACGGGCATATAGAAGCAAGATTTGGAGATAAAAAACCAGCATCCCGATATCAGGAAGCAGTTTATGACGTTCAACCCACAACCAATTTTCACTATCGTCCATTGTGGGACAAAGATTTTGAGCTTTATGATACAAGTCGGACAGCTATCGTGATGGAAGACTGGTACAGCTTTGCTGACCCACGGCAGTATTACTACGGCACTTATACGATAGCCCGCTCAAAACAACAGGAAGTTGCTGAGCATAACTATGCCTTCGTTGATAAACGTGATCTGATGGATACTATTCCAGAAGAGACTAAGCAGGCTATGCGAGATATTCTCATTCCACTCAGGCATGTGGAATGGGGCGCTAACATGAATAATTGCGATATAACCGATAAAGGTTATGGCTCGACTATTTGTACCGTGACAATGTTTAATGCCATGGATCGCCTTGGTATGGCGCAATACATTTCACGCATAGGTCTTCTGGTCGATGGCAATGAAACAACGACATTAGATGCCGCGAAAAAAGACTGGATGGAAGCACCTGAATGGCAAGGACTTCGACATGCAGTTGAGGATATGTTTGTTCTGACAGACTGGTTCGAATTAATGATCGCACAGAATTTTGTACTTGATGGCCTTATTTTCCCCTTATTTTTTGATCGGTTTGAACGAAAACTTTCAGCAGAAGGTGGTGCGACCATCGCCATGCTGACCGAGTTCATGACCGAATGGTATGCAGAAACAGCACGTTGGACTAATGCGTTAGCAAAGGTAACGGCGAAAGAGTCTGATGCGAATTCACAGCTATTATCTGAATGGGTCAATAAATGGACTGATCGATTAGTAGAAGCCATTGAACCTGTTGCAATCAAAGCATTTGGTTCCGAAGGCGCTGATCAATTAGCTGAAGTTAAACAGGAATTGTTGGCACGTCTCGGAAAACAGGGACTGTCAGTGTAGTTAGGAGTTAATGAACATGTCAGATAAGAAAAATACTGTGTTTTTAATTTTGCAGGATAACGAAGAAGCCCGGCCGATTATTGATGCGGTTGAACAGGATAATCCAGAAGCAAATATTCAATACCAACCTGGGCTGGTACGAATGGAAGCGGACGCTCGCTTAGTCGTCAATCGGGAAACTGTTGAAGAAAATCTTGGGCGGGATTGGGATATACAAGAGCTTCATATTAACCTTATTTCTTTGGGTGGTCATGTCACTGAAGATGAGGATCAAATTGAATTAAGCTGGCACTAAATATTGGCATTGTCTGATTAAAAAATATAGGTAAAAAAATGGCAGCAAAAAAACTAAATTTACGCAAACGTTACGAATTATTAACACGTGGAATGGGTTGGGAAACGTCTTACCAGAAGATGGATGATGTTTTTCCAAACGATACATTCGAAGGGATCAAAATAAAGGATTGGGACAAGTGGGAAGATCCATTCAGATTGACCATGGATTCTTACTGGAAATTTCAGGCAGAAAAAGAGAAGAAACTCTATGCTGTCATGGATAGCTTTGCACAAAACAATGGGCAAACTAACCTGGAACATGCTAGCTATCTAAGCGCGATCAAGCTTTTTATTACCGGTGTGACTCCATTAGAATATGCAGCCCATCGCGGCTTTTCGCATCTAGGACGTCACTTCAGAGGAGAGGGTGCGCGCGTTGCTTGCCAGATGCAGGCAATAGATGAGCTCCGTCACGCACAAACTCAAATCCATACAATCAGCCACTATAATAAACACTTTAATGGTTTCCATGATCCGTTCCATCAATTTGATCGTGTCTGGTATTTGTCGGTTCCGAAGTCATTTGCTGAAGATGCGATGTCTGCAGGACCCTTTGAATTTATTACATCCATTTCATTTGCGTTTGAGTATGTACTGACAAATCTTCTATTTGTGCCGTTTATGTCGGGTGCTGCCTACAATGGTGATATGGCAACAGTGACTTTCGGTTTCTCTGCTCAATCGGATGAATCACGCCATATGACCTTGGGTATTGAAATCATCAAATTCATGCTTGAACAACATGAGGATAACCTACCCATCGTTCAAGGCTGGATCGATAAGCATTTCTGGCGAGCCTATCGTCTGCTGGCGCTCGTTTCTGCCATGCAGGACTATATGTTGACTAAAAGCCCAATGTCCTGGAAAGAAGCATGGGATGTTTATTTTGTTGAAAATGGTGGCGCCTTATTTGAGGATTTATCACGTTATGGACTTAAGATGCCTAAATACCATGAATTGGCGACAGCTGAAGCCGATCATCTGAGTCATCAGGTCTGGTCTGTCTTTTGTCTGTTGGGACATGCAACAGGCTTCCATACGTTTTTGCCAAGTGAAGAAAAAATGGAATGGTTGTC
>JALSSM010000437.1 GCA_026984275.1 Gammaproteobacteria bacterium | reverse complement strand
TTCAAGATTGGGAGATATACGATAAGAGATACCCATAACTATGGACTTATTGATGTTTCAACAGTGATTAAGAAGTCCAGTAATGTTGGAGCATCAAAAATTGCACTAACGCTTGAGCCAGAGATGCTCTGGAAGACTTTTCGAGAAATTGGATTGGGTGCAACCAGTGGAGCAGGTTTTCCGGGGGAAGTTTCAGGTCGCCTGAGAGATTATACAAATTGGAGAAAGGTGGAACAGGCAACCATGTCATTTGGTTATGGTATGTCAGTGACGACATTGCAGTTGGCACATGCTTACACTGTACTGGCAAATGAAGGTGTAATGGTCCCTCCAAGCCTGCTTAAAGTTGATCAGCCTGAAGAAAGCATCCGGGTAATGAGCAAAAAAACGGCACGAGAAGTCCTGAAGATGATGGAAGGTGTGGTCCAGGATGGCACAGGCAAGCAGGCTCAGATTACGGGATACAGGGTCGCCGGGAAAACAGGCACTGCACATAAATCATCTGTGGGTGGTTATGCAGAAGATAGATACCAATCGGTTTTTGCGGGTATCGTTCCTGCAAGCCATCCACGCCTGGTTGCCGTTGTCATGATCAATGAACCATCGCAGGGTGAATACTATGGTGGCCAGGTCGCTGCCCCTGCCTTTGCCAGATTGCTGGGTGAGACGTTGCGTTTAATGAATATTTCTCCAGATGATATTCCCGCCATAAAAAAAGCTAACAGTGAACGACTCGTAGCTGGGAGACAACCTTGATAATGACGGCGATGAATCATGGTGGAATATATCTCAGTGAACTCCTGGATGGGTTTGCATCCGTCGAGGCTGACCAGGATAAACAAATAATGGGGATTGAGCTGGATAGTCGAACTGTTCATCAGGGCGATTGTTTTATTGCGATTAATGGCACTGAGTCACATGGTGTTGACTTTATAGCAGATGCTTTTTGCAAGGGTGCTGTGGCTATCCTGGTCGATAGCGAAGATGTATCTCTGATCCCGGAACAGCTCATGAAGAAGAACAAAAATAATATTATTTTTGTTGATCAACTGGCTGTTAAAACGGGTGAAATTGCTCATCGGTATTATGGCCAGCCCACGGATCTAATGAAGGTTTTTGGGGTGACTGGTACAAACGGAAAAACATCCGTGAGTAACTTTATAGGCCAGGCCATCGACAAGATTTCAGGTAGTGGCACCTGTGGTGTGATCGGAACATTAGGAAGCGGTCTGTTTGGAGAATTTGTCTCCAGTGGAATGACAACACCGGATTCAATTCGTATGCATTTATCACTTTCCCGCTTACGTGATCAGGGTGCGCAAGCTACGGTGATCGAAGCTTCTTCACATGGATTAGCACAGCACAGGCTGAGCGGTGTCGATTTTGATGTCGCCGTTTTTACAAATCTGTCACGTGATCATCTGGACTACCATGGCGATATGCAGACTTATGGTGCAGCAAAACTTGAGTTGTTCAAATCTCCTGATTTGCAGGCAGCCGTGATCAATCTGGACGATCCATTTTCAGAAAAAATTCTGCAAGTTTTATCAGACAATGTACAGGTTTTTGGTTATACCTTGGGACTGGATTCTCATCCGGGTATAACCGTCATTCGGTGCAGCAAACTGGATTTTTCAGTGAAAGGTCTGATCATGGAAATCGATACACCGCAAGGTTCCAATGCACTTAGAGCCAACCTGCTTGGACGCTTCAATGCCAGTAATTTACTTGCTGCAATGGCCGCATTAATGGCATGTGGATTTCATTTTGAGGAAGTACTCGACGCATTATCGGAAATGGTGGGTGTGCCAGGCAGAATGGAGGCATTTGTTAAGGACGCACAAGCGGCGGTTGTGGTTGATTTTGCCCATACACCCGATGGTCTTACAAAAGCACTTGAGACACTCAAAGAGATCTCTAGCGGGAAGTTGTGGTGTGTCTTTGGTTGTGGTGGCGATCGTGATAAAGGTAAACGACCTTTGATGGGAGACGTTGTAGAAAAACTGGCTGATACGATCATCGTTACAAATGATAATCCTCGATCGGAGGAGCCCAGCATTATCGCCAGTGGGATCCTTTCCGGGATGAAAAAACCGGGTAAAGCCAAAGTGATTTTTGATCGGAAGCTGGCCATAGAAACGGCAATCAAGTCTGCGCATCCGAAAGATATTATTCTGGTGGCGGGAAAGGGACATGAAAACTGGCAGGAGATTAAGGGGCAAAGATTCCCGTTTAATGATCGTAATGTCGTTCTGAATACCATTGGTAACGTCATTGGTGAGGGAGCGAAAAATGATTAGCCTTTCTTTGCAAACTGTTGCCGATAATCTGAATGCTACTCTGTCTGGTGGAGATACGGTTTTCACTGGTTGTTCTACGGACACTCGAAGCATAAAAAAAGGTGAGTTATTCGTGGCTTTACATGGCCCCAGTTTTGATGGTCATGATTACCTGGGCGTGGCGGAAGAAGCGGGTGCCAGCGCCGTCATGATCGATCAGGATGTTAAGACAAACCTGCCGACATTAAGAGTAGAGAATACACGGCGGGCGTTGGGCGATCTGGCCACCATTTGGCGTCAGCAGTTCAAGATGCCTGTCGTTGCAATCACGGGAAGCAATGGTAAAACGACCGTTAAAGAGATGCTGAACTCGATACTCTCGCGTTGTGGCAACGTTCTGGCTACCAGAAGGAACCTCAATAATGAGATTGGCGTTCCGCAAACGCTTTTCAATCTTGATCCGCAACATGACTTTGCCATTATTGAAATGGGTGCAAATCATGCGGGCGAGATTGCACGGCTGTGCGAAATGGCGATACCCATGGTGGCCGTTGTAACGCAATGTTCACCAGCACACCTTGAAGGATTTGGAACCATTGAAAATGTTGCCCTGGCCAAAGGTGAAATTTTTGAATCGTTGGCAAAAGAGGGAATTGCGATCATCAATGCGGATGATAAATTTTCACCATTGTGGGAACAGATGGCTGGAGAATGTCAGATTATCAGATTTGGTCTGCAAGAAGCTGCCGACATCACGGCTTCTATCATTTCAGTCAACACAAAGAGTAGCCATTTCCAGTTAAAAGCGCCAGGTGAAGAAATTGATCTGAAACTTTCGCTTCCTGGGCGTCATAACATTATGAATGCTCTGGCGGCTGCCGCTTGTGCAAAAGCTCTGGATATTCCTTTAAAGGATATTCGTGATGGACTGGAAGCATTGCAGGGAGTGCCCGGCAGATTACAGTTCAAATCGGGAGATCAAAAATGTCAGATTATTGATGACACTTATAACGCAAACCCGGGTTCATTTTCTGCTGCGCTGGATGTGTTGATTAACTCAACTGGCCGTCACTGGTTAGCTCTGGGTGATATGGGTGAACTGGGTGAGTCTGCAGAAGATCTACATGAAGATGCCGGTGAGCTTGCACGACAGGCAGGAGTAGAACGATTATTTACGATAGGTCAATTAAGTCAGAAGGCCGCTCAGGCATTTGGAGCCGGAGCGGAACATTTTACGGATCATGCTGAAATGATCGAAAAAATAAAAAGTATAAAAAAGGAGTCGGATAAGGATATCACGCTCTTAATAAAAGGTTCCCGTGCAGCCAAAATGGAAACGGTTGTACAGGCACTGGAGAGTGAACATGCTTCTGATTCTGGCTGATTATCTAACTCAGTTTCATTCTGGATTTAATGTCTTTCAGTATCTGACATTGCGTACCATTCTTGGTGTCCTGACAGCGTTATTTATCTCACTTTTTGTTGGTCCGTGGATGATCCGTTACCTGACTCGTTATCAGATCGGTCAGAGCGTTCGGGAGGATGGTCCAGAGACCCATCTGGTAAAAGCAGGAACACCCACCATGGGTGGTTTATTGATCCTGGTTGCCGTGGGTGTCAGCACATTATTATGGAGTGATCTGACGAACAAGTTTGTCTGGGTCGTGTTACTGGTCACCGCTTTGTTCGGGGTTGTTGGCTGGGTGGATGATTATCGAAAAATCGTCGAGAGAAATTCAGCAGGATTACCGGCTCGTTATAAGTATTTCTGGCAATCAGTGATTGGTTTGGCGGCGGCTATTTTTCTTTATTCAACCGCTGTGACAGAACCTGAAACAGAACTACTGATCCCCTTTTTCAAAGATGTCCACATACCTCTGGGATTCTTATTTATTCCATTTGTGTATTTCGTGATTGTAGGCACCAGCAATGCGGTGAACCTGACCGATGGTCTGGATGGATTAGCGATCATGCCCTGTGTCCTTGTTGCCGGTGCTTTTATTATTTTTGCTTATGTCACAGGTAACGTGAAGTTCTCAGATTATCTGGGATTTCCCTACATCGCCGGTACGGGTGAGTTGTGTATTTTCTGTGGCGCGATCGTTGGATCGGGGCTTGGATTCCTGTGGTTTAACACTTACCCAGCACAGGTCTTTATGGGCGACATCGGCGCGCTTGCACTGGGCGCGGCTTTAGGAACCGTAGCTGTGATCGTCCGTCAGGAGCTGGTGCTTTTTATTATGGGAGGCATTTTTGTGATTGAGGCTGTCTCCGTCATGTTACAGGTTGCCTCATTCAAATTAACGGGTAAACGGATCTTCAACATGGCTCCTTTGCATCATCATTATGAGTTAAAAGGTTGGCCGGAACCAAGAGTGATTGTCCGATTCTGGATCATTACGGTCATGCTGGTATTGATTGGGTTGGCAACCTTGAAGATCAGATAGGTGAAAAGGTGACTGGAAAATTACACATGAATAAACAGACCAGCTTAAATGTTGATACGGTGATCGTCGGTCTTGGCGTGACAGGTCTGTCGTGTGCACGTTTTCTGGGTAGCAGAGGTTTGTCTTTTGCCGTCACTGATAGTCGAAAGTCGCCACCGGGACTGGCCGAATTACAGAAACAATATCCTGATGTCATGATCAGCACCGGTGATCTGGATCTTGACCTGATCATGCAGGCAAAGCAGTGCCTGGTCAGTCCTGGTGTGTCTGTAAGACATCCTGCCCTAATCAGAGCAGCCCAGGCGGGTGTTGAGATGATTGGTGATATTGAGTTGTTTGCTCGACATGCTGACGCACCCGTGGTTGCGATCACCGGGGCGAATGGAAAAAGTACGGTGACGACTTTGGTTTATGAAATGGCAAAGGCGTCAGGTCTTACTGTCAGGGCAGGTGGAAATCTGGGTACGCCCGCTCTGGATCTGATCGAAGATCCTGAACCGGATCTCTATGTACTGGAGTTATCCAGTTTCCAGCTTGAAACAACCCACAGTTTGAATTCGATCGCTGCAACGGTGTTGAATATTTCTGAGGATCACATGGATCGTTATGCCGGTGTTGCAGAGTATGCCGAGGCCAAGGAAAGGATCTTTCAGGGCGGTGGTGAAATGATCCTGAACGCGGATGATCCAATGGTTGCCAGTATGATGAGAACGGATCGTCAGGTCACACGTTTTACCCTGAATAAACCAGGTCAAAATGAATTTGGTTTGCAGGAAATCAATGGTGATTCCTGGTTGTCTTTCGGAGACAGAAAACTGATGTCTGTTAGTGAGATGAAGATCCAGGGATCACATAATGTCGCGAATGCCCTGGCTGCTCTGGCTCTGGGGCAGGCCGCCGGGTTGAAAGAAGAAAGTATGCTGGATGTTTTGAGAACCTGGTCGGGGTTACCACATCGTTGCCAGTGGATCGCAGCACAGAATGGTGTTGACTGGTACAACGATTCCAAGGGCACAAATGAAGGTGCGACCGTTGCGGCGATAAAAGGTTTTTCAGACAGACAAATCATCTTGATCGCAGGCGGAGACGCCAAAGGAGCGAAATTTGAAGAACTGGCTTTAGTTGTCAGAGATCAGGTCAAGTTGGCCATCCTGTTTGGAAAAGATGCGCCATTACTGGAGCAGGTTCTGAATCGTGTGACGGCTGTTAAGTGTGTTGACGATCTTGTTCAGGCTGTCACTCTGGCTCATCAAAATGCAGAAAGAGGTGATCTTGTTTTAATGTCGCCAGCCTGTGCCAGTCTGGATATGTTCGCAGATTATCAACAGCGTGGCCAGGTCTTTATAGATGCAGTTCAAAAGCTTCTGGACAGGGAGCCAAGCTGATGAGTCACGCAATGCCAATCAGAAATTCTAACCATGGGCTAGCTTATCAGAGTGAAGCACAATATGACTGGTGGTTGATCGGTTGTGTTGCAATCCTGATCGGTCTTGGATTGGTGATGGTGGCTTCAGCTTCTATCTCGATTGCTGATCCATTGGGAAAAGAGGAAGGAGCTCGCTTGTATTATTTCTGGCGACAAATGGTTGCACTGGGGATTGGTCTTATTGCTGGAGTGATCGCACTTAAAACACCCCTGGTTGTTCTGAAACAATTCAGATACCTGTTTCTGTTAGTGACACTGGTTCTATTAGCCATTGTTATCTCACCGCTTGGTAAAGAGGTCAATGGTGCCGCTCGTTGGGTTGACCTGGGTGTTTATGATCTGCAAGCCTCTGAGATCGCGAAACTGCTGGTGATTATTTATCTCGCCGGTTATATGGAAACACATCTGGTACAGGTCCGAACAAGTTTTGCCGGTCTTTATAATCCCATTATAGTCATGACTATTATCTGCGGTCTGTTACTTATGGAACCAGATTTTGGTACTTCTGTTCTGTTGTTCTCCTGCATGCTTGGGTTGTTATTTATTGCAGGCATTCCTCTGCTACGAATTATCGTCTGGGGAAGTATTGCAGTTATGGCTTTAGCAGCGGTTGCGATGATGTCACCTTATCGAATGCAACGTCTGCTGACCTTTATGGATCCCTGGTCTGATCCATATAACACAGGTTTTCAGTTAACCCAGGCCTTGATCGCCATTGGTCGAGGTGAATGGTTTGGCGTCGGACTAGGCAGTAGTGTGCAGAAATTATTCTATCTGCCGGAAGCGCACACCGATTTTATTTTTTCTGTTTTCGCAGAAGAGCTGGGACTGTTTGGTTGTCTGACTCTGATTGCACTGTTTACATTTTTTATCTGGCGAGTGTTCTGTATCGCCGCACAAGCTGAAAGGGGTGGAAGATACTTTCCTGCATACCTGGCCTACGGATTCGGCCTCCTCATAGGTATGCAGGCATTTTTTAACATGGGTGTGAATATGGGCGCTCTGCCGACCAAAGGACTGACACTTCCTTTTATAAGCTATGGTGGTAACAGCCTGATCATGATGTGCATAGCGATAGCATTGATCCTGCGGGTTGATTATGAAAACCGTCTTGAATTTGATGGTGAGGAGGTCGAAGAATGAATCGGCCGATCATGATCATGGCCGGTGGAACTGGCGGACATGTCTTCCCGGCACTGGCGGTTGCTGATTATTTAAATGCCAGAGAAATTCCATTGTTATGGCTGGGAACAGAAAAAGGACTGGAAGCCAGAGTGGTTCCGGATGCAGGCTATCGCCTTTTAACATTAAGTATTGCAGGTGTTCGAGGTAAGGGTTTGATCACTATCCTGATCGCACCTTTCAAGATTCTGTTTGCGGTCGCACAGGCAATGAAAATAATGATGACTCATCGTCCAGCGGCCGTTCTGGGTATGGGTGGTTTTGCCAGCGGCCCTGGTGGTATTGCTGCCTGGTTGATGCGTATTCCTCTATTGATTCATGAGCAAAATGCCATCGCCGGAATGACCAATCGCTGGTTATCAAAAATAGCGACACGTGTATTTGAAGCATTTCCCGGAACATTTCCGGAAAAACGAGCGGCAGAGCATGTCGGTAATCCGGTCAGAAATTCAATCATTAATCTGACTAAACAGATCAAACCGCACCATGAAAAACGGATCCTGATCGTCGGTGGCAGTCTCGGTGCGATGACATTGAATCGAGTCATACCAGAAAGTTTGTCTCAACTCTCTGAGCGGCCACAGATCTGGCATCAGACTGGCCAACGTGATTTTGAACAAACCAGGAATAGATATAAGGAACTTGGAATTGATGCACGTGTTGATCCATTTCTGGACGATATTGAACAGGCTTATGCCTGGGCTGATTTTGTGATCTGCCGTGCAGGTGCCTTGACGATTTCCGAACTGGCAGTAGCGGGTCTGCCTGCGATTCTGGTTCCATATCCTTATGCCGTTGACGATCATCAGACGGCAAACGCGCATTACCTTGCCGATGCGGGCGCTGCGATCATTATTCAGGATCGTGATCTGACGAAAGAAAAACTTACGCCCATGATTGAAGAGTGGATTTCTACTCCAGATCTGATCAGCGACATGTCTGCCAGGGCTAAAAAAATGGCCATGACGGATGCCGCAGAAAAGGTTGCCCGGTCACTCATGGAGGTGGCCTATGGATAGCCAGGAAATGAAGACAATGGGCATGGGGCGCGCACGAAATATTCACTTTGTGGGTATCGGCGGTGTCGGCATGAGCGGCATTGCCGAAGTTTTGCATAATCTCGGCTATAAAGTCTCGGGCTCAGATATTGCGGAAAATGCAGTGACCCAACGTCTGGCAGATCTGGGTATTAAAGTTTTTATAGGCCATGCTGCAGATCAGGTTAGTGATAGTGATGCTGTTGTCGTTTCCAGTGCGATTGATCTGGAAAACCCTGAAATTGCCTATGCCAGAGAGAATCGAATTCCGGTCATTCCTCGTGCTGAAATGCTTGCTGAACTGATGCGTTTTCGTTATGGGATTGCGATTGCAGGAACGCATGGCAAAACCACAACGACCAGCCTGGTAGCAAGTTTGCTGGCCGAAGGTGGGCTGGATCCAACTTATGTGATCGGAGGCCGTCTCAACAGCTCTGGAAAACATGCACAACTTGGTGAGAGTCGATATCTGGTCGCTGAAGCCGATGAGAGTGATGCTTCATTTTTACATCTACAACCTGTGATCGCCGTCCTGACAAATATCGATATGGATCACATGGAAACGTATGGTGGTGACATCGAACAGCTACGGGGAGCATTTCTGGAATTTCTTCGTCGCTTACCATTTTATGGAAAGGCTGTGATTTGTTATGACGATCCGATGGCAAGAGAAATTTTGCCTGAATTAACCAAACCGGTACTGACATATGGAACGCATGAAAATGCAGATATCAGGGCAACAGGCATCACTTACTCTGAGGGTGTCAGCCAATTTAATGTGGTTTTACCTGATCATGAGAACTCATTTGAAGTGCAATTGAACATGCCGGGTTTGCACAATGTCCTGAATTCCCTGGCTGCGATTTCTGTAGCTCATGAACTGGGTGTTTCAGAAGAAGCCATGTGTCGTGGGCTGGAAAACTTTCAGGGTATTGGTCGACGTTTTCAGATCCATGGAACGATCCAAATTGAAAAAAATAAAGCGATGATAGTGGACGATTATGGCCATCATCCCAGTGAGATCGCGGCAACCATCTCAGCCATTCGTGAAGGCTGGCCAGAGCGACGTCTGGTCATGGTTTACCAGCCGCATCGTTACACACGAACACGGGATCTGTTTGAAGATTTTACACAAATATTGTCACAAGCTGATGCTTTGTTATTACTCAATATTTATTCAGCCGGTGAGAAACCCATCGCTGAAGCAGACAGCAAAGCACTGAGTCGAGCGATCAGATTACGTGGTCAGGTTGATCCTATTTTCGTCGATCAGCCAGACGAGATCGTTTCAGTCATTCCGGCTTTTATAGAAGACGGTGACATTGTGCTAGTGATGGGCGCTGGCAGTATTGGTCACGTCGCAGAACAACTGATCGATACCTACGGGAGTGAGGCAGCGTGATGGCCGCGATGAACACACCACCAGAATTACGTGGAGTATTGAGGCTCGATGAACCCATGTCGAAGCACACTTCATGGCGAGTGGGTGGAACGGCAGATCATTATTATGAGCCAGCTGATATTGATGATCTGGCCAACTATTTGCGCCAATTACCGGATAAAGAGCCGGTCACGATGGTGGGCCTGGGCAGTAATTTATTAGTGAGGGATCGGGGGATCCGGGGCAGTGTGATCTGCCCCACCGGGATGCTGGATGGTTTTGAAATTCTTGATGCTAAGACACTACGTGTCGAGGCTGGAGTGCCTTGTGCCATTGTGGCAAAACGCTGTGCAAAACAGGGTTTTACCGGACTGGAATTTCTGGCCGGTATTCCGGGGACAGTCGGGGGTGCGCTGGCGATGAATGCCGGCGCATTCGGCGGCGAAACCTGGCCGAATATTGAAAAGGTGGAAACACTGGATCGGCAGGGTGAATTTCATTTACGTGATCGTGATCAATATCTGATCGGATATCGATCGGTGCTCGGGCCTGTTGATGCACATGAAGGCGAGTGGTTTGTGGCGGCTCATTTCAAGCTTGAGACTGGAGATGGTGAGGCAAGTCTGCAAAAGATCAAACAACTTCTGGCCAAACGATCAGAATCACAACCAATGGGATTGCCAAGTTGTGGTTCAGTTTTTCGGAATCCAGAAGGTGATTATGCGGCACGTCTGATCGAGGCCACTGGACTAAAAGGTTTTCAAATAGGTGATGCACAGGTTTCCGAAAAACATGCAAATTTTATTATCAATCTTGGGAATGCTACAGCGACTGATATTGAACAATTGATTTTACTGATAGCGGACAGGGTAAAACAGCAGCATGGCATACAACTGGAATCGGAAGTGAGGATCGTTGGTGATGACTAAGATTCTGGAAACGATTCGATCTTTTGGCAAAGTGGCTGTTTTGATGGGCGGTAATTCCGCTGAACGTGAGATCTCACTGGAAAGTGGGAATGCCGTATTAAGTGCCTTATTACGATCGGGTGTCGATGCAGAAGGTGTTGACTGGCAAGGTGGCATTCCAGAACCGTTATTGGCCAGAAAAGTTGATCGCGTTTTTAATGCGTTACATGGACGTGGTGGTGAAGATGGTGTGATCCAGGGTGTGTTGGAAACGCTTGAAATTCCCTATACAGGTAGCGGTGTGCAGGGGTCGGCACTGGCGATGGATAAAAAAAGGACAAAACAGATATGGACGGCCATCGGGATTTCCACACCAGGCTTTATGACGCCTCAAGAAGAACCCGATTCTCAGCAGGTGATTGATGAACTGGGCTTGCCACTCATGGTCAAGCCGGCACGGGAAGGATCGAGTTATGGTGCCAGTAAAGTTGATGAGATTCATCAGTTGTTGCCGGCATGGCATGAGGCAAAAAAGTTTGATGACAATGTGTTGATCGAACAATGGATCACAGGCGGCGAATATACGGTGGGAATTTTGAAGGGTGAAGCCTTGCCGATGATCAAACTGGAAACACCCCGGGATTTTTATGATTACCAGGCTAAATATGAAGAAAACACGACCCGTTATATTTGTCCCTGTGGGTTGGAGGTTGCTGTAGAAAAAGAAATTCAGTTGATGGCATTACAGGCATTCGAAGCCGTGAATTGCTCCGGCTGGGGACGTGTTGATCTGATGTTGAATGAGGAAGGGGAAGCCTTCTTTATCGAGGTCAATACCGTACCCGGAATGACCAGTCATTCACTGGTTCCTATGGCCGCCAAACAGCAAGGCATTGAGTTTGATGAGTTGGTGATCAGAATACTTGAGACGAGTTTGTGATGATCAAAAATAAAACAAATCGCAGAAAACAGAATCGCCGAATTAAAAAACGGGTGTCAGTCATAAAAGATCGGCAAATGGTTCGTAGTAGTTTGACCATGATTGGATTCATGGCGGTGTTTGGTTGTATCGGCCTGGTCACATGGCTGGCTGGAATGATGGCTGATCCGGCAACACTTCCGATCAAAGCAGTAAAGGTCGAGGGTGAGTATCGCTATTTGTCTACAAAGACGTTGGAGAAACTGGTAGCAGAGAATGTGAACGGTGGTTTTTTCACACTGGATGTCGAGAAGATAAGACGTGCAGTCACGAAGGCGCCATGGGTACGAGAAGCGACGGTAAGAAAGCTATGGCCGGATACCTTATACGTAAAAATTAAAGAACAGAATGCTGTTGTTCGTTGGGGAAAGAGCGGTTTTCTGAATCATAAAGGCGAATTATTTAAACCGGAGGATACGACATTTCCGAAGGGGCTGATCACCTTAAAAGGTCCTGAAGGAACGGAGCATCTGGTTTTTGAAAAATACAAAACTCTGATGGGCCTGCTGAGCGCAAACGGACGGAGTGTGGCCTGGGTCGAGTTGAATGAACGAAGGGGTTGGCGTTTCAAAGTCAATTATGGTCCAACAGTGATTCTCGGTCGTAAAAATGTTGATGAGAGGCTCTGGAAATACGTGAAGAAAGTGGAAGGTTTGTTAGGTAAAGGTCTGGAGCAGGTCGCTCAGGTTGATCTGAGATACACCAATGGTTTTACCGTACGTAAACAGGATGAAAACGAAGTCGAGAGTTTAACCCGGAATTATAAACAGAATATGGATCAGACAATGACCGACAGTGATGCAAGAGGGACATGACAGATGGTAATTAAAAAAGCAGAAAAAAATCTGATCGTTGGACTGGATATCGGTACTTCCAAAGTCGTCGCGATTGTTGGGGAAGTTGATGAGAGTGGTGAAATCGAAGTCATAGGTCTTGGATCGCATGCTTCCCGGGGATTGAAAAAAGGTGTCGTCGTCAATATTGAATCAACGGTTCAATCCATTCAGCGTGCGGTACAGGAAGCTGAATTAATGGCGGGTTGTGAGATCCGATCAGTATTTACCGGAATTGCTGGTAGCCATATCAGCAGTCTTAATTCTCACGGTATTGTTGCGATCAGAGATAGTGAAGTTGTGCAGGGTGATGTTGATCGCGTACTGGATGCTGCAAGGGCTGTCGCCATACCATCTGATCAGAAAATTCTCCATGTGCTGGCTCAGGAATTCATTATCGACAAACAGGAAGATATTCGTGAGCCAATCGGCATGTCTGGTGTCAGGCTGGAAGCTAAGGTTCATATGGTGACTGGTGCCGTCAGTGCGGCACAGAATATCGAAAAATGTGTGCGTCGTTGCGGTCTGGAAGTTGATGAAGTGATCTTGCAACAACTGGCATCAAGCCATGCTGTGTTAACTGATGATGAAAAGGATCTGGGTGTTTGTCTGGTGGATATTGGTGGTGGTACGACCGACATTGCGATTTTTCTCAATGGCGCCATTCAACACACGGCGGTTATACCGATTGCCGGTGATCAGGTCACCAATGATATTGCTGTGGCATTGCGTACACCGACTCAGCATGCAGAAGAAATCAAGATCAAATATGCCTGTGCTTTAACACAATTGGCCAATCCGGATGAAACGATTGAAGTCCAGGGTGTTGGAGAACGTGCGTCCAGACGTCTTGCACGTCAAACATTGGCAGAAGTCGTAGAACCACGTTATGAAGAATTATTTATGTTTATTAATGCGGAGCTGAAGAAAAGTGGATTCGCAGAATTGATGGCGGCAGGCGTCGTTCTGACAGGAGGCAGTTCCAAGATGGAAGGGGTTATCGATCTGGCAGAAGAAGTCTTTCATATGCCAGTCCGATCAGGTATCCCGACAGGGGTGACCGGTCTGGTAGATGTTGTGAGTAACCCGATTTATGCAACCGGTGTTGGTTTGTTGTTGTTTGGGAGTACCTATTCTCAAACAGGTGCAGGTCGATCTGGATCAGAGTCGGGCGTTGGGAGTATGTGGGAAAGGATGAAAAGTTGGTTTAAGGGTAATTTTTAATTAAAAATCTTAATGATAAAAAAGTAAAACTTAGGGTAAATGGAGGATAAAGCGATGTTCGAATTAATGGATTCATTCAGCCAGAGTGCTGTAATAAAGGTGATCGGTGTTGGTGGTGGCGGTGGTAACGCCCTCGAACACATGGTTAGTGCTAATCTTGAAGGCGTGGATTTTGTTTGCGCCAATACTGATGCGCAGGCGTTGAGTAATTCTACTGCCAGAACAACACTGCAAATGGGTACGGAAGTAACGAAAGGTCTTGGTGCCGGTGCTAATCCGGAAATCGGACGACAAGCTGCACTTGAAGATCGTGATCGGATTATGGATGTGCTGGAAGGCTCAGACATGGTCTTTATTACGGCCGGCATGGGTGGTGGTACTGGCACAGGTGCGGCACCCGTTGTTGCACAGGTTGCTAAAGAAATGGGTATTTTGACAGTTGCCGTTGTAACGCGTCCTTTTCCTTTTGAAGGTAAAAAACGATCAGAAATTGCCAATGACGGGATCAGTGATCTTCGTCAATATGTTGATTCATTGATCACAATTCCTAACGAAAAACTGCTGAGTGTACTGGGCAGAGACATCAGTTTGCTCAATGCTTTTAAAGCAGCCAATGATGTATTACTGGGTGCCGTTCAGGGTATTGCGGAACTAATTACCCGTCCAGGACTCATAAACGTGGATTTCGCGGATGTGCGTACAGTGATGTCTGAAATGGGCATGGCAATGATGGGCACCGGCACAGGTAAAGGTGAAAACCGGGCAAGAATCGCTGCGGAAGCAGCCGTCGCCAGTCCTTTGCTGGAAGATGTCAATCTGGCAGGAGCCAGAGGTGTGTTGGTAAATATTACATCAGGCATGGATCTCAGCATGGGTGAGTTTGAGGAGGTTGGTAACACGATCAAACAGTTTTCATCTGATAGCGCCACCGTTGTTGTTGGAACCGTCATTGAGCCAGATATGACGGATGAAATCAGAGTCACCATGGTTGCGACAGGACTTGGGGCTGCTGATGCTGATAAATCAGAGCCACTATCAGTTGTCGATACAGATTCTCGCCCAACAGAAGTTGTGGACTGGGGAAAACTGGACCGCCCAACTATTATTCGTAATGGAACTGATGGTGGTCCGGAAGTAGAGGTAAATGAAGATAGTGATTATCTAGATATCCCTGCTTTTCTCCGCAGACAGGCAGACTGAATCAACTTTAGTTTATATAGTAGTGAACATCGCATTGCTACAGTTGCTCAGGGAAGGGTTTCTGTAGCAAATTTGTTCAGATCAATGTCTGTGTTATTATGCTTTCCGGAATGTAAAAGAACGTCAATATAAACGGGCGGGATCATGTGTTAAACGGGGTTTCTTTATGATCAGACAATGTACTCTGAAAAATGTTATTCGTGCTACGGGCGTTGGTCTCCATACTGGGAAGAAAGTCTATTTGACGCTTCATCCAGCAGCTGCCAATACAGGTATCATCTTTCGCAGAGTCGATCTGGATCCCGTTGTTGAAATCCCCGCACATGCAGAAAATGTGGGTGACACCATGATGTCAACCAGTTTGGCAAAAGGTGATGTATCGATTTCCACGGTTGAACATTTACTGTCAGCATTTGCTGGTCTTGGTATTGATAATGCTTATGTCGATGTTAGTGCTGCTGAAGTTCCAATCATGGATGGGAGTGCAGGGCCATTTGTGTTTTTGATCCAGTCTGCCGGGATAGAAGAGCAAAATGCGGCTAAACAGTTTATTCGAATTAAAAAAGCCATCATGGTTGAAGATGGAGACAAAAGTGCGAAATTTGTACCCTTCGAAGGTTTTAAAGTTTCGTTTTCAATAGAATTTGATCATCCATTTTTTGAAGAAAGTAGTAAGTTTGCCTCCATTGATTTTTCTTCAACCTCTTTCGTTAAAGAAGTTAGCCGTGCCAGAACCTTTGGCTTTCTGAAAGATACAGAAGCATTACGCGAAAAGAACCTGGTTCTGGGTGGTTCTCTGAACAATGCTGTCGTTGTTGATGACTATCGTGTATTGAATGAAGATGGTCTGCGTTATGACGATGAATTCGTTAAACATAAAATCCTGGATGCAATTGGTGATTTGTATTTGCTGGGACATAGTCTGATTGGTGCTTTCGAAGGAAATAAGTCTGGTCATGCCCTGAACAACAAGTTGCTAAGAGCTTTGTTGGCTAATCAGGATGCCTGGGAACTGGTTTCGTTTTCCGAGCAGGAAAAGAGCCCAATTTCATTTTTGCAGGCAGTACCTGCTGGCTAAGAAGCGTCCTGTCCGTTTCTAAAATGGCTGGATAATCGTTCCAGTACATCTGATAAATCATCATCTTCGATGCCCGACGCAACAGATTTGAGCAGATCAGATGTATGTTTTGATATTGGCTCCACCGATCTGGCCTTCGAATTAATATTAGTATTGGATTCCTCCCGTGGAGGAATAACTTTCACTTTCATTCGTTCAACCATCGCCAAACCACCCTCATTTCGCATATAATTGAGTATCTCTGTAGCAATGAAATTGGTTCGAGTTGACCATGCGGGCGAACTTGTCTGTAAAATCAGTGTCTTACCTTTGATATTGCTAATAATGACATGATCGGAAAGTGGGTGTGGTAGAAAATGCTTCAGACGTTTGTTAGCTTTTTTTATTTTATTTACTTGCTCAATCACAGGTTTCAGACCCGGATCCTGAATGATTGATTCTAGTTTTATAATGTGAGTTTTGATCATTAACAACTATTTTGACATAGCTGGACAATAAATTATGCAGATTTTGATCACGGGAAGTTCTAATGGGCGATTTTCTCACTTGAGAGCAGGTTGGGTAATGGTCACACTGACAGTACTCGCCATACTTTGTCTGATGGGATCTGCAGGATATGCAGGTTACTATTTAGGTGCAGATCAGACACAGCAGGTAGAACTGAATACTGAAACACAAAATCAGTTGTATATTAGCCAGTCTCTAAGTGAAGAAATGGATGTACAGAAATTGCAGATTAACTCAGCGGTTGTGGAAGCCCAGGAAAATCTGAATACTCTGGCAATGCGACTGGGTGTTATTCAGGCCAAAGTAACACGCCTGGAAGCCGCCAGTTTACGTTTGAGTTCTCTGGCTGGTATCGCGTCAGAAGAATTTGATTTTGAACAGACACCGGCAATTGGTGGAATGGAACCCACCAATCAGCAGGAGTTTAATGTCCCTGATTTTATCCAGTCTCTGGAAGCACTGTCAGAAAAAATCGATGAGCATCAACATAAACTTAGTATGCTGGATTCAATGATGTTAGATAAAAAATTGGAAACGGCCGCTGTTCCAGCTGGTAATCCTGTAGCGAATGGGTGGATATCATCCGGTTTTGGTGAACGAACTGATCCTTTTACTGGCAAACATGATATTCACAAGGGGATAGATTTTGCCGGGAAGAAAGGAACTGAGATCCACGCTGTTGCAGGAGGTGTTGTGACATGGTCCGGGAAACAGAAAGGCTATGGTAATCTGGTTGAGATCGATCATGGACATGGTTATGTCACTCGCTATGCGCATAACGAAAAAAATGTAGTCAAGGTTGGTGAGAAAGTAGAAAAAGGCCAGACAATTGCCTTGATGGGGTCAACTGGGCATTCGACAGGACCACATGTGCATTTCGAAGTCGTACAGGAAGGAAAACCTGTTAATCCAAAGCCATATCTTAGGCCGCTTGGCTAAAGTTTTTTCAATAAACTTAATGTTTTTATAATATTTTTTTAATCTCCAGGATTTATCTCTAAACAAATGTCAAATAACCGATCTTCTTTCGGCGGTCTGATGAGCCGCATTTTCGGCAGTCGTAATAATCGTGTCTTAAAAAAACTGAACAGAGTTGTCTCAAAGATCAACGCTTTTGATGATGAGATCTCAGCATTAAGTGATGACGAATTAAAAAACAAGACACAGGAATTTCGTGATCGACTTGAGAATGGTGAAACACTGGATTCACTCTTACCTGAAGCATTTGCCGTTGTTCGAGAAGCAGGTAAACGTTCTCTGGGCATGCGGCATTTTGATTGCCAGATGATCGGCGGCATGGTGCTCAACGATGGCAAGATCGCTGAAATGCGAACAGGCGAAGGTAAGACTCTGGTTGCAACACTTGCTGCCTATCTTAATGCCCTCTCAGGGGAAGGTGTTCATGTTGTCACCGTCAATGACTATCTTGCCAGTCGTGATGCTGAGTGGATGGGAAAATTGTATGGTTTTCTGGGTCTGACTACTGGTGTTATTGTCGCTAATCTTGATAAAGAACAACGAAAAGCGGCCTATGCTGCAGACATTACCTACGGAACAAATAATGAATTCGGTTTCGATTATCTTCGCGACAACATGGCTTTTGCAGAAGAAGATCGGGTACAGCGAGGCCTGAATTTTGCGATTGTCGATGAAGTCGACTCAATTCTGATTGATGAAGCCAGAACACCACTGATCATCTCTGGCCCAACAAATGATAAAACTGACATTTATCAACGTGTTGATAAACTGATCCCAAAACTGACAAAGCAGGAAGAGGAAGACGGACCCGGTGATTATTCCATTGATGAAAAGGCAAGGCAGGTTTATCTGACAGAACAGGGCCATGAAACAGTCGAAAATTTACTGGTAGAGGCAGGACTGTTGGGTGAAGATGAAAGTCTGTATGACACGACAAATATCAGCCTGATGCATCACATCAATGCTGCCCTTCGTGCACACACCCTATTTCAGAAAGATGTTGAATACGTTGTACAGAATGATCAAATCGTTATTGTAGATGAATTTACCGGGCGTACGATGCCTGGACGGCGCTGGTCTGAAGGCCTTCATCAGGCAGTGGAAGCCAAAGAAGGCGTCTCTATACAGAACGAAAATCAGACGCTTGCCTCGATCACTTTCCAGAATTACTTCCGTCTCTACAATAAACTCTCAGGTATGACGGGTACTGCCGATACTGAGGCCTTCGAATTCCAGCAGATCTACGGACTTGAAGTTATCGTTATACCAACGAACAAGCCCATGCTAAGAGATGATAAGGGTGATCTGGTTTACCTGACTCAAAAAGAAAAGTTTGATGCGATCATTGAAGACATCAGAGACTGTCAGGAACGAAAACAACCTGTCCTGGTGGGTACTGCCTCAATCGAGACTTCAGAATATTTATCTGATCTGTTGAATAAAGCAAATATTCAGCATGAAGTTCTGAACGCAAAATTTCATGAAAAAGAAGCACATATCATTGCTCAGGCGGGGCGACCGGGGGCTATCACCATTGCAACCAATATGGCAGGGCGCGGTACCGATATTGTTCTGGGTGGCAGTCTTGATGCAGAACTGGAAAAATTAGATCCAGAAGATACTCAGGCGATTGAAAAAGCCAGGCTTGAATGGCAGGAACGACATGATGCTGTGTTGGAGTCCGGTGGATTACATATCATCGGTACCGAGCGGCATGAATCAAGGCGAATTGATAATCAACTTCGTGGTCGTTCAGGTCGTCAGGGCGATCCAGGTTCGAGCCGTTTTTATCTGTCGCTGGAAGACAATCTCATGCGTATTTTTGCATCTGAACGTGTCGCCGGCCTGATGCAAAAACTGGGAATGGAAGAGGGTGAGGCAATTGAACATCCGTGGGTTTCCCGTGCTATAGAAAATGCTCAGCGTAAAGTGGAAGGACGCAACTTCGATATTCGTAAACAACTACTGGATTATGATGATGTTGCGAATGATCAACGTAAAGTGATTTACGAACAACGAAATGATCTGATGGATGCTGATGATATATCTGAAACTATCGAAGGCATACGTCATGATGTGATCGAAGAGATAATTGATGAATATATTACTCCTCAGAGTATTGATGAGACATGGGATATTGAAGGCCTGACTGCTGCTGTTGAAGAAGAGCTAGGACTGAAACTTCCGATCCAGCAATGGTTGGATGAAGATGATTCATTGTATGAAGAAAATATACGGGAAAAGATCCTTGAAGAACATATCAAGGCTTACAAAGAAAAAGAAGAGTTGGCTGGTGCGGAAACATTACGCCATTTTGAGAAAGCGTTGATGCTCCAGGTCCTGGATCAGCATTGGAAAGAACATCTGGCTGCTATGGATCACCTGAGGCAGGGTATTCATCTACGCAGTATGGCGCAAAAAGATCCAAAACAGGAATTTAAACGTGAATCATTTGAAATGTTTTCAGAGCTACTGGATAACATCAAACGGGAAGTGATCAAAATGCTTTCTCATGTTCAGGTGCGTGCTGAAGAAGATGTCGAAGCCATGGAACGACAACGACAACAAGAGGCTGAAGCAGCTGCGGTTCAATATCAGCATCAGGAAGCTGAAAACCAGTTGTCAGAGAATGAGCCCTCAGAAGCCAAGAACGCTGGTCAGGTCCGACAAACACCGTTTACGAGAACTGAGCGTAAAGTCGGTCGTAACGAACCATGCCCCTGTGGTTCAGGTAAGAAGTACAAACAGTGTCACGGAAAGATCTCCTGATAAACGGGATCAGGCTGGGTACAGCCTGTGCTGGTATTCGACAGAAAGAACGGGATGATGTTGCTGTCATCGAGATCAGTGAAGGCAGTCAGGTTGCTGCAGTGTTTACACAAAATGCATTTTGTGCTGCTCCCGTGACCATAGCAAAGCAACATCTTTCAACTCAATCACCACGCTATCTTCTGATCAACTCCGGAAATGCCAATGCCGGAACCGGGCAGGAAGGCTATCAGGATGCTCTTGATACCTGTCAAATGCTGGCTGATGAAGTCTCCTGTGAGTGTGAAGCGATCCTGCCTTTTTCAACAGGCGTGATCGGAGAACGACTCCCCACAGCGCTGTTTAACCAGGCACTTTCAGATGCGGTTCAGGATCTCAGTGAAGATGGTTGGGAAGCGGCCTCGCGTGCGATCATGACAACCGATACTGTCGCAAAGCAGGCCTCTTTTCATTTTGAGACTGAAGGAAAAAAAGTTTCTGTGGTTGGCATAGCAAAAGGTTCTGGCATGATCAGACCGGATATGGCGACCATGCTGGCCTATATCGCAACCGATGCTGATATTGATTCTGACTTACTGGACCAGTGTTGTCAGAATGCAGTAGAAAAAAGCTTTAACCGGATTACTGTTGATGGTGATACATCCACCAATGATAGTTGTGTACTGATTGCAACAGGAAGATCTGGGGTCAGGATCAATCAGCTTGGTCGATTCCAGGAGGCCGTCGATCACGTATTTATTGAGCTTGCTCAGGCCATTATCAGGGATGGTGAGGGTGCAACCAAATTTATTACCATTGGAGTGAAAGGTGGGCTGGATAAAAAAGAAGCCTTACAAGTTGCTTATACAATAGCCCACTCACCTCTGGTTAAGACGGCATTTTTTGCTTCGGATCCAAACTGGGGACGTTTGCTTGCTGCGATTGGCAGGGCTGGAATTTCTGATCTGGACATTGGAAAAGTTTCAGTAAAATTGGGTGATGTCAGTTTGATTGAAGCAGGAGAACCGGCAAAGACTTACACCGAAGAAAAGGGTGCTGCCGTGATGGCAGAAAAAGAGATCACCGTTACGATTGATCTTGCCAGAGGTACAGCAAGTGAAACAGTCTGGACCTGCGATCTTTCTTATGACTATGTCAAAATCAATGCGGAGTATCGAACCTGACATTGTCCACGTAGCTGTTGCTATCGTGGTCAATTCAAAAGGTGAAATCCTGATCGCACGTCGACCTGAAGGTGTGCATCTTGAAGGCCTGTGGGAATTTCCGGGTGGTAAGCTTGAACAGGACGAGTCAGTCCTTTTTGCACTCAAGCGAGAGCTGCTGGAAGAGACAGGTATTCAGATCGAAACAGGTCGCCAGCTCATAAAAATTATTCATGATTATCCGCACAAAACAGTCAAACTCGATACCTGGTTAGTCGAAAACTGGTCAGGGATGGCTGAGGGGTTGGAAGGACAGGAGGTTCGTTGGGCGAGTCTAAATGAACTGCAAAGCTATGAATTTCCTGAAGCCGATCGACCGATTATTTCGGCGCTGAATCTACCGCCTGTCTATCAGATCAGTCCCGAACCTGATCATGATTCAGAGATTTTTCTGACCCATGTAGAAACCTGTCTGAAAAATGGAATAAAACTATTTCAGTTACGCTCTAAAACAAAACCTTCATCTTCTATTCACACTCTGGCTGAGCCTCTTAACCAACTCTGTAAAAAATACCAGGCACGCTGGCTGATCAATGGTGATCCAGAGGATGTGAAAACTTTCAGTTCGGATGGTGTGCATTTGAGTAGTGAACGTTTGCTGGCTTTAGCGGCTCGACCTTTGGGACGGAATTATCTGATCGGAGCATCCTGTCACAATATTGAAGAACTACAACATGCTGCCCGAATTGGTGTTGACTTTGTTGTGTTGTCACCTGTTGATAAAACACTTTCTCATCCAGAGACTAATCCGCTTGGCTGGGAGGCATTTGAAAAATTGATCGAGGAAATTAATCTACCCGTTTATGCTCTGGGTGGAATGAGTTCAGATGATCTTGAACTTGCCTGGCAATCTGGGGCACAAGGTGTGGCAATGATCCGATCTGGCTGGCCAGGTAACCTGAACTCAGGATAAGAAATAGCTATCCAGCACGCTTCTTTTAGCGACTCTCGGCGTTGCTATGGCTGCGCATCTCCGCCTGATAGTCACTAAAAGCAGTGCACTGGACAAAACCATCCACATGGTTCCTGAGTAAGATATCAGGTTAATGCGATCTAAAGCTGTCGTCCTGATCATCCGGCAGGACAATGGTTTCATCTCCGGGAATGGCATGACTACCATCAAGCCAGGCACCGAAATCGATTAATTTACAGCGCTCACAGCAGAATGGTAACCATTGTTTGTTTTCGGTACTTACCGGTTCTTTAATTGGTTTTTTACAGGTTGGACAGGTTTTCATCAGTTACAACATTGTAGTTCAAAATCAACCGTTCGTTGGATCTGCGAAGGTCGTTCCTGAGTGTTATTTTGCTCCAGAAATCGAACGGAGAAACGATGTTTTCCACCACTGATTTCAGGGAAGTATGGATCATTAATGGGCAACAGGATACGGATGAGTTGTGCTGGTCGATTCTGATCGATGGAATATTGAAAAAACCCATCTGTGGCCGACTCTTTAGTTGTTTCAGAGCCGGTTCTTAAAATGATCAATACCAGTTTAATGGCATCGCGCATATAGTTCAGATCAGCAGCCCAGCGATTAAGCTGGAATTTCCGTTCACTGGTACTTTTTCTTAACCAGTGATGGTAAGCCGGTAAATCGAAATTGCAGGTTCCGCCAGCGATTGAAATGCGTTGCCTGATCGAGGCGATCAGCTCATCCTGTTGTAATAGCTGTCCAGGATGGTATGACGGGTTAGTCAACTGATGGTATGAGTCCTGTAGATTATGGAGCATTTCATCGAGTATCTTGTCATCGACATCAGGGTTTTTCTGAAAAGTCTGGAAGAGTTTTATATATCGATCCAGTTCTTTGACCAGTTCCTTTTTTATATCGGTACGGGAAATGAGTTCGCTGACCTCAATCAGGCTGCTGACACACTGGCGACTGTCCCATTCTGCCGTTTTTTCCATTGAATCGTCCGCAATCTGAAACAGAAACTCAAGACGCAGAAAGTTTCTGATGCGCTCGTTGATGGGCAACTCATAAATAGCCTTGTCCTGGACGTCAGTGAAAAGTCCGAATTGATCATCTGTATCGGTCATAAGCTACCCATGTCGTCTTTTTCAGCCAGCTTCAGGTATTGTTGGTGAAGGTGCATAACCTGAGGTTGCAGATCGAAAACTGAGCCACTATTGGTAATCTCATCATCGGCCAGTGACAAGCGTTGTTTTCGGCCAAGCTGATGCTTCATGATGGCTTCTACCTGAGCCAGGTTAATTCCATCTCGACTGGCAACCCGTTGTTTTTGTACGTCAGTCGGTAAATCGACGACCAGAACGCGATCAACCTCTGCTCGCAAATTTTTTTCAAACAAGAGCGGTATGCACAGGATGCAATAGGGTGATGTTGCCTGACTGACTTGAGAACGCATACTGCTAATGATACGGGGATGAGTGATTTTTTCCAGTTGTTGAAGTTTTTCTGGATGATCAAACACCAGCTCACGCAACTTTTTGCGATCGATTTCACGGTTTTCAGAGAGAATGTCTGGTCCAAAAGCTGAAACGATTTCCAGGAGGGCGATCTCGTCTGGCTGAACGATTTCCCGGGCAACAATATCGGCATCAATAATGGTGATCCCAAGCTCTTCAAATAGATGACAAACGGTTGTTTTACCGCAGCCTATCCCACCTGTAAGTCCTATTCTTAAAGGGTGGGAGCTTGTTTGAGTCACTAATGGAGCGTCCTTAAGTACAAATCAGTTATATCTTGTCCCCAGCATAAAGCAATCCACCCGGCGATCGCAAGATAGGGTCCAAAAGGAATAGGTACTTCACGGCCATGAGACTTAAACAGGATCAAACAAATACCGATGACAGCGCCAGCCAGGGATGAAAGAATGATCGTCAGTGGCAGGATCTTCCATCCCAGCCAGGTACCAATAAGTGCCAGTAATTTAAAATCACCGAAGCCCATGCCTTCTTTGCCAGTGACAATTTTGAATAACCAGTAGACAGACCAGAGAGCCAGATAACCAGCCATGGCCCCAATCACACTGGATTGCAGATCGGTAAATGTTCCAAACAGGTTGAATCCTATTCCCAACCATAAGAATGGCAAGGTGATGGAGTCAGGAAGTAGTTGTGTATCGAAATCAATGCCGCTGAGGGCAATCAGAGCCCAGGTGAGTAAAATCCCACCAAAGGCAGGCCAGCCAAAACCAAATCGCCAGGCCACTACAGCGGTCAAAATTGCTGTCAGGAGTTCAACCATGGGATAACGAGGAGAGATCCGATCACCACAACCTTTGCATTTACCACCCTGGATCAGGTAACTGATCACTGGGATATTTTCCAACGCAGTGATGGCATGATCACACTTTGGACATTTTGAACGTGGTTGTGAAAGGGTAAAAGTCACTTCGGAGTCTTCGTCTGCTGGACATTCCAGTTCCAATAATTCGCGACATTGTGATTTCCACTCGCGTTCCATCATGATCGGCAGGCGGTAGATAACGACGTTCAGGAAACTACCGACAAGCAGACCGATGATTCCGGCAACAAGAATAAAAATGATGGGATTAGTCTGAAAAAAAGTAACGAATGACATTTAGAAATTATATCGTAGTTATCAGGCTGATACCCATGCCCAAACGGGCATGGGAAGAATCAATCGTTTATACCACCTGACCCATTTTGAAGATCGGTAGGTACATCGCGATAACCAGACCACCGATAACAACGCCCAGAAAGGCCATGATGATCGGTTCAAGAAGACTGGTCAGAGCTTCAACCGCATCATCAACTTCCTGCTCATACCAGTCGGCTACCTTCCCCAGCATGTGATCAACCGAGCCTGATTCTTCACCGATAGCAACCATCTGGATCACCATGTTCGGGAATAATTCTGAATCTTTCATGGCGGTTTGTAATTGTGTACCGGTGGCTACTTCATCACGCATTTTCATGGTGGCATCATAGAACAGGATGTTGCCACAGGCACCGGCGACAGATTCCATAGCTTCTACCAGCGGCGTACCTGCCGCGAACATGGTTGAAAGTGTTCTGGAGAATCGGGCAATGGCAGATTTTTCCAGAATATCACCGATGACGGGTAGTTTCAGAGAGGCGCGATCCAGAAAATGGGCAAATTTGAGTGATCGCTTCTTGGCCTGAAGAATACCAAAGATGATGGCACCGATAGCCCCAAACATGATGTACCATTTAGCAACAAAGAAATTTGACATATTGACGACCATTTGGGTCAACGCAGGCAGATCGGCACCAAACCCACTAAAGAGTTCCTGGAACTGCGGGATGACAAAAATCATCAAAATGGTGACAATAATCGCTGCCACGACAATCACCGCTGTCGGATAGAACAGGGCTGATTTGATCTTGGATTTTAAGGCTTCGGTCTTTTCCTGGTAATCAGCAATTTCGTTTAGCATGTGCTCGAGATTACCGGACTGTTCACCAGCCCCAATCAGGTTGACGTATAGCTCGTTAAAATGCAGAGGATGTTTGGCGAGTGCTTCGGTCAAAGTTCCACCCGCTTCGACATCACCCTTGATCGTCATTAACAGTTCCTGCATGTTCGCATTAGAATGACCACGCCCCGCAATATCGATCGATTGAACCAGGGGTACACCGGATGCCATCATCGTCGCCAGTTGGCGACTGAAAATAGCAATGTCTTTGGTGACAATTTTCTTCGCACTTTTCTGGAACAAAGGCTTGGCCTTTTTCCTGACCTTCAGAGGATTGACGCCCTGACGTCTTAATGTTGCATTAATCAGCGAGACACTGGTGCCATTCATTTCACCTTTGACACGTCGGCCATTTTTGTCCATACCTTCCCAGGTAAATGTAAATTGTTTTACTGCATCTGTAGCCATATCTTTTCCCTACTAAAATTATTCCACAGTCACTCGGTTAATTTCTTTCAAACTGGTGATACCATCCTGAACCTTTTTCAGCCCGGATTCGCGGATGTCCGGTATTTTCTCTTTCTTGGCCTGATCAGCCAGAACAACAGAATTCGATTCATCCATGATTAATCTCTTCATAGCGTCCGATATCGGCATAACTTGATAAATACCGGTTCTACCCTTATAACCATTGCTGCATTGATCACAACCGGTTGCTTCATAAAGCGTGAATCCTTCATCAACAGCCTGTTCGGAAAAGCCTTCAGAGATCAGGGCATCTTTTGGAATATTCATCGGCTGCTTACAATGTGGGCATAGTCGTCTGGCCAGCCGTTGAGCTACGATCACATTAATTGTTGTCGCAACAGCAAAAGGGGGTATGCCCATATCTTTTAAGCGCGTTAGCGTTTGTGGCGCATCATTCGTGTGCAGCGTTGACATCACCATGTGACCTGTTTGCGCAGCCTTTACTGCGATACTGCCCGTTTCCAGATCACGAATTTCACCCACCAGAATGATGTCAGGATCCTGCCGTAAAAAGGCTTTAAGTGCCTTGGGAAAGGTCATGCCGGTTTTCTCATCAACCTGAACCTGGTTGACGCCGGGTAAATTTATTTCTACTGGATCTTCTGCTGTGGAAATATTGACATCTTCTGTGTTGAGAATATTGATGCCGGTATAAAGCGAGACTGTTTTACCACTACCCGTTGGTCCTGTAACCAGGAACATACCATACGGTTTTTGTAAGTTTTCAAGGAATATTTCTTTTTGGAAATCTTCGTAGCCCAGAACATCAATGCCCAGTTTCGCACTATCGGAGTCCAGGATACGTAAAACAGCTTTTTCACCATACAATGTAGGGCAAGTACTGACACGGAAATCAATCGCTTTATTTTTCGAGATCTTAAGCTTGATTCGTCCATCCTGTGGCACACGGCGTTCGGAAACGTCCAGTCTCGACATCACTTTAATTCGGGCTCCGATTTTACCGGCAAGGCTGATCGGTGGTTTTGAAATCTCATGCAGAACCCCGTCAATCCGGAAGCGCACACGATAGGTTTTTTCGTAAGGTTCAAAGTGAAGATCAGATGCCCCTTTTTTAATCGCGTCCATGAGCATCTTGTTAATAAATCGAACAACAGGGGCATCGTCGACATCAGAGTCAGCCTCATCTCGATTAGACTCATCTGCCACTTCGAGATTGTCCAGATCGGCCAGATCAGCCTCATTCATATCACCAAAAACCGATCCTGAATCATCAAGAACTTGCTCAATTAACTTGGCCAGTTTTTTCTCTTCGACCACGACCATTTCGGTATTGGCACCGACATGGAATTTTATTTCGTCCAGCGCATGGATATTAGTTGGGTCAGAGCCGGCAATAAAGACACGATTGCCACGTTTGAAAATGGGTAACACATGGTGTTTTTCGATGAGATCACTGGCGACCAGAGAAGTAACTTCTTCATCAATTTCTATGGCAGAAAGATCAAGCAGTGGCACACCAAATTCTTCAGAGGCTGCTTTAGCAATATCCTTATCATTGGCGATTTGATTCTCTACCAGATAAGCAACAAAAGGCCTATTCTCAGCCAATGCTTTCTGGTGAGCTTTCTGAGCCTTATCCTCATCGAGGATATTTTCCAGGATCAGCTTTCTGGCAAGGCCGCCAAGATTAATTTTATTTTTAGTTACCGCCATATTCCCTTAACTTCTTATTCCCAATAAAAAACATGTAAAATCAATAAAATACCGTGTCCATAGCCCCCTACAACTAACGGTGTATTATCATTAATTAAGTGAAGCCTCTGTAACAATAGCGACAGAAGGCAGAATTACTTAAGAGCTCTTCAAGAATTCAACAGCAAGTATCATTCCAGAAAGAGCAAGGTGTGAAAGTCAGGTGCTGATTTTTACGGGCAGGGATAATTGTCTGATCCGGTCGGCGTAATTTTCCAACCAGTCAGGACTGAGTGCTGTCAGATCAGTGGCTTCTGGTTGCATAGAAGGACGAGCCAGTCCGTATAGAAGGATACCTTTAAGTGGCGTGTTGTTTTTAAGAAGTTGTTGAATAAAGTTAAGGTAGGCCGTTTGTTCCTCATCAGAAGGGGGATAACCATTTTGTTGAAAAACACAGGTTTGTAACCAGGTAGGGCATAAGCGACAGGCACGATCGAGGTTTGCCATAACGCTGTTCATGGTTCGGTTGACGTTATTAATTCTCTTCATGCCCTGTTCAGTTGCGCTATCTAGCTTGAACCAGATCTCACCATTGAGTTCAGACATGTTTTGTAATCCTTTTTGAACATCGGGTCGCTGAATGAAGCTGCCGTTGGTGATCAGCACCAGTTTGATCTGATCACGTAGATCAAATTCCTGCATAATCTTGCTGAGTAAAATAATGATTTTATCAAACTCGGCCGAACTGGTGGGTTCTCCATTTCCCGACAAGGCAATGTCTTTGATGGTTCGCAGATCAGGTTCAATATTCTGACGCTCAAAAAAATCCCCCTGTAAAACATCCTGTAGAAATTGACGTAATTCACCAGACAGTTTTTCCAGATCAATTTCCGGTGCGGAGCCACGTGACAGATCGGATACCTGACAATAGATGCAACGCCAGTTACATTTATTATTGGGGTTAAGGTTGATGCCGACTGAAAGTCCTCCGGCTCTGCGTGAAAGCACAGGGTAAACATAAGTCAGACCGGCACTGTCGCGGCTATGATCTTCGACGGTAAGCATGAATTTTTTACAGGTTGAAACTGCAGTCCAATTTATGGATCATGGGTCTCTCATGATCGTGATAAAACAAGGGGTAATTAAATGGCACCATTGTATCAATTGAAACGTTCAGTTTCAGAAATGATCGTGGTATTGATCTCATATCTATTTCTGAGTGTGGTAGTTTTTTCATTAACTGGCTGCAGTGTCAACAATATCCCTGCTTATGAAGAGGCGGTAGATACTGCCTGGAGTCAGGTAATCAATCAATATAAAAGGCGTACTGATCTTATTCCTAAGCTGGTGAACACAGTCAAGGACTTTGCAAAGAAGGAGAAAGAAGTTCTCAAGCAAGTGGTGGAGGCACGGAATAAAGCCAACCGTTTTAAGTTGCCCGGCAATATCCTGACCAATTCTGAAGCATTCAAAAAATTCCAGAAGAGTCAGGACAGAATCTCCAGTGCTTTATCAAGATTGATGGTCGTGGCCGAAAACTATCCTGAATTAAAGTCCGATCAGAATTTTATGGCCTTAAAATCACAGCTGGAGGGTATCGAAGGTCGTATTTCTGTGGCGAGACGTGATTATATTGAGGCGGTTGAAAAATATAATACTGAACTACGTACCATTCCGGGGCGTTGGTGGAAGTCATTGATGTACAAGGATTCAGTGCCCAGAGAGAATTTTACGACATCGGAATCTATCGATAGTCGCCAAAAGTCAGGATCTGATGATCTGAAAGAGAAAGGTTAGTTATGTCCGGTAATACTGAGCAGGAGAGAGAGAACTCAAGACGTTTTTTTATTGAAGTCTGGAGAAAGTACAATGCAGGAAGTATTTTACAGCCGCTTGAAAGTTTGATTGCGGGCGTCATTATCCAACATCCGGAATATCATAACCTGCTGGAAGATAGTTCTGCTGCACTGCAAGTTGATTTTGATCCTGATCAGGGTGAATCCAATCCTTTTTTACATATGGGATTACATATCACTATCCAGGAACAGATCAGTGCCGATCGCCCCGCCGGGATCCGGGAGCTTTATGACATTGGGCTGGAAAGGTTGGGTGATCCGCATACACTCGAACACCGGATGATGGAATGTCTGGGAGAAGTGTTATGGCGGGCACAACGTGATCAAGCCATGCCTGATGAGGTGGCTTATCTGGATGGCGTGCGACGTATTGTTGGATTCATGTAAAATCCCCCGTTAATGAACCCTTTATTAGCCATAGAGCAACTCGGACGCACCATTGTTAAAGGCGTCGAAGAATTCGGCTATGCAGCGATATTGCTGGCAGAAACAATTTTCTGGATATTCGCCGGACCATTCAAACGACAATCTGTCAAAATCTCGTCAATTTTTTATCAGATGATGCAAATTGGTGTTGCCGCAGTGCCCATCATAGCCATCCTGTCTTTTGCTGTCGGTATGATGCTGGCTATTCAGGGAATACATACACTTAAGGTATTTGGGGCTGAGACGCAGGTTGTCCTGGGTATCGCACTTTCTGTAGTAAGAGAATTTGGTCCGCTGATCACGGGTATTCTTGTCGCAGGACGCACCGGATCAGCTCTGGCTGCCCGGATTGGTACCATGCGTGTATCACAGGAAATAGATGCTCTGCGCGTAATGGGTATCAATCCGGTACGTTATCTTGTCTCTCCTGTTTTAATTGCCATGTTGATCATGTTGCCAGCGCTGACTTTTCTTTCCAATCTTGCGGGACTATTTGGTGGAGCGCTTTATTGTGTCGCTGAATTGGGAATGAGTTTTAAGGCTTATGTGGATGCCTGTTATTCGATTCTTGAAATCGGAGATTTGATTCAGGGGCTGGTCAAAAGCGTGGTGTTTGCCGTGATCATTACGCTGGTTGGTGTTAGCAATGGTTTTCTGGTGACAGGAGGTGCTGAAGGGGTCGGACGCTCTACAACCCGATCGGTTGTTTTATCGATCTCATATATCGTTTTGGCGGACATGATTTTCACCTATTTTATGAACCGATGAACATGGCGCAGACGACAAGCAGAAAACCCATGATCCAGGTTCGTGATCTGGTCACTCATTACGGGGAACGTAAAATTCTCGATGGTTTGAACCTGACGGTTTATCAGGGGGAAATTGTTGTGATCATGGGCGGTAGTGGCTCAGGCAAAAGTACCCTGTTGAATCACATGTTGGGTTTATTGACAGCAACCAGTGGAACGATGGAATTGCTGGGTGTTGATTTTACTCACGCCAGCAATTCTGAAAAACA